>NZ_CP049239.1:1500432-1800519 GCF_015679985.1 Campylobacter concisus
TGATATGTATTTCACGTTTAATTAAAATATCCATCTTTCTAACATTAGAAAATGTATAAGATAATGCCCCGTATGCAAGCAAAGTAACTAAAATAGAAAATAACCATGTCAAATTTATCTTCCAAGAGTACAAGATCATAATTGTCAAAAATGCGGCAAAAACAAATAGCTTTTGTATTAAAATTTTATCAAAATCGTTTCTGAGCGCCCTAAATTTTAGATTTGCCTCACCCTCTCTTAAATGAAGCGTAGCAACAAACAACATAAAAAATGCACTCTTAAATACAATGTCGTATCCAAAAAAGGATATTTCATCTATCCAAAAATCCATTGTAGTGGTAAAAATATCATAAGTGCTTATTACAATAAGCGCTATCAAGCATAAAAGTATAGATAGTCTTCTTTTTGAAAATTTAAGTGAAAAAAACGCAACAAATGAGGTACAAAACATAAATAAATCTATGGCAATGTAACTTAGATTAAAAAAATCTTTTTGGCTTAAAACTTGAGTTAAATTTCTATCAAAAATCATAAACCACATAAAGCTAAAATATATTGCGGAAATAGAGACTGAGTCCACAAATACTTGCATTAAAAATAAATTTTTCAAATTTTTGATCAAAATGTAAAAGGCAGAAAATGCGAACATAAAATATGAAACTACGTATGAGATTTGTATAAAATTGACTTTAGAAAGAAATTGTTTAAAAAAATCAACCTTATCATATAGCATCCACATAGTGTCTGATGCTACCCAGCAAGTAAGGCCTAGTAATATATATATCCAATATGTTTTTAAATTCCTTGTCTCTTTTAGCTTTAAAAAGATAAATAATGTGATCATAAAATCAAATAGAGCAGTAATTATGTCTTCATAAAAACCACTAGCAATAAAATAACTAACAACATATGCACAAAAAAGTATCAACATAAATAAAAAAGATGCTTGATTATCGTTGCTTATTTTACTTATCATGTTCTGTCTTTATATATCTTTACTTTGCCTTTTTGGCTAAGCTTTGCCACCTTTGCCACTCGCCACTTTCATCGACGTCGTTGCCGATAGCTTCGTATCTAGCGTAAAAATGCTCAACAAATTTCTTGCACTCTTCATCTTTTGGCAGATAGCTTTGCTCATCTTTTTGACAAAATTTCTCTAAAAATGTGCTCGCATCAACTTTTTTAGCGTATGTTTGCGCTAGATCATAGTAGTTTTCTAAGCAAATTTCTTTAAATTTAGCGTAAGCTTGCTCGCTCATATCTACGCTTAGCCTGCCGTCAAATTTAAGCACCCCAGCTCTAAAAAGCAAACTAAGATGTATGAGCCCCTCGCAGTAGTACGCCCTCACCTCATCAACCTTTCGCCACGCGATAAGCCCAACAGCACGGGCGATTAGCTCGTGAAAGACAGCCATTTTATACTCCGCCTCTTCGTGCAAGAAAAAATTTACTAGCCCACCAGTTGTCGCCTTATACTCTTCTATAAATTTAAAGACGCCACTTTTATTCATGCTCATCTCGGTATCAAGCCCGATAAAGAGGATGTGTCCAAACTCATGGCCAATTGTTGAAATTTCATATACTTTTTTCCAAATTTTTGGCTTTAAAAATAAAATTTCTCTACCAAAATCCAAAAATTCCTTGTTAAAAATTTCAGCCCCAAGCTTCATAAAAGGCTTTGCCTTTGCGCCCTCGTAGACGTGATTTACAAAAGCAAAAATTTTCTTACCACATTTTACGCTAACACTCTCATCATTTGGCACGACTTGAGCACTAAAAAGTCCATTTAATTCCGCACCATAATAAATCATCGGCACGCTTATATAAAGCTGCGTCCTAGCGATATTTTCGCTAACTGCCTTGTTTGTCGAGGCATTATCAAACTTGATCTTTTCGCAAACGCTCTTATAAGTTTTTGACACTTTTTCTTTAAATTTAAGCTCATCAATGCCCTCGCTATCAACCAGCCTGATATCCCATTCAAGCGCAACTGCGTGCGTGTAGGCATCCTCGTAGTATTCTAGCGGATGGCCTGGCTGAAGTGCTCCTTTTACATCCATCCACGCTATCTCGGCCTCTTGCCATGCATTTATCACCTTTGCATTGTCCTCTTCACAAAAGGCGTTTTGTAGCTTTTCAAGGTATTTGACATAAGATTTTTGCTCGTCGTTTTTAGCTAAATTTCTTAAAATTTCAAGATTTTTAGCAAAGACGCTTTTAAGCTCTCTCACCTCATTTTTAAAAGCAAGTGCGTAAGGCAAAAAGCTAAATTTCTCGCCCTCTTCGCAAACTGCGCCATAAGTTCTATCAGCCCTTACACCGTTACTATCGCACTGAAATAAGCCGTTTTTATTGATAAACTCATTTGCCAGGCTTAAATCTTTAAATTTAGCTTCAAACTCTTTATTTGTAGTGTCGATAATGCGATCCTGCCATGAAATTTGCCACGTATTTAGACTAAGCCCAAGCTCATGCATAGCCTGCACAAAGGCTTGATTAAACTGATCTAAAATTTTTTCTTCTTTGGCCTTTTCTAAAAGCTTGGCGTGCAGATTTTCATATAAATTTCTAACGTAGCCATACATTAAATTTAGTACACTTTTTTGCTCGTCTTCGCCTAAATTTAGCTTTTTTAGCTCATTTCGAAGCGGATCTACTTTAAGATCTACTATCCTTCTTGCAAGGGCTAGTTTTTGGCTTGGTGTGCCAGCAAGAGCACAAATTTTAACAGCCTCATTTATGATATCATCATCTAAATTTTTATAAATAGCATTTAACTTGTTTTTTTGCTCTTTTGTGAGTTCATTTAATCTTTTAAAATCGTTCATTTTTTCATCCCCTGAAGTTGCAAGATTTTAGCATAAAGCCTTAAAATTTGCTACAATCAACCAAAAATTTTAACATCTAAAAGGCAAAAAATGGATATTTTAAAGGATTTTGGTGAGCCACGTATCAAACAAGTTATGTTGCCAAAGGACACAAACTCAGCTGGAAATATTTTTGGTGGCTGGATAATGAGTCAGATCGACCTTGCAGGTGCTCAGGCTGCTAGAGAAATTTCTCCTGAACGCGTTGTGACCATTTCTATGAAAGAGATCATTTTTAAACAACCTGTTTTTGTTGGCGATGTGCTAAGCTGCTACGCTAGAATCATCTCCGTTGGTAAAACCTCGATAACAACGCAAATAGAAGTGACTGCACTTAGGCTAAATGACGGTGGCTTTAGAGAGACTATACATGTCACAAGCGCTATTGCAACCTACGTCAGTGTAACAAAAGATGGACTTAAAAAGCCAATCGATGAGAAGCTAAAACAACTTCATGGATTTTAAAAATTTGGTTGCGATTTATGCAACCAAATTAAAAAATTAATACTACTTTTAAAAATTATTGAAATTCTTAAACTAAAAGCAATATTTTTCAACTTCTTTAAATGCTTTGTGAAGTAAAATCAGGCTCTATACATTTTTTGGGAGAAAAATGAAAAAATCACGCCTAGGTCTTTTGCAAACACAAATCACAAAGATCCTAACTCAAAATGAGCTTGATAAATTTGAGTATAAAGAGCTACCAAAAACAAGCATAATCTACACCGAAGAGATCAAGATCATCATCTTAAAAAGTGGCTGTGCAAAGCTCTCATTTTTTGAAGATGGAGAGGAATTTATCCTTTACCGTTTGGAAGCAAATAACATTGCTGTTCTTGATGATAACTGCGCTTTTGAAATTTTAGAAGATGCAAAAATTTACTCCATAAACTTAAGCGAAATAAGTGAAATTTTATCAAATGTAAATGTTGTAGATGAAATTTTAAAAGCGGCGTTAAACGCCATTATCGTGCAACGTCAGATCATAAAATCAATACTTTTTGAAGATGCAAAAGGTAGGATTGCAAATTTTTTGATCGAGCTTGCAAAGGAGCAGGATCTAAAGCAAAATGGATATCACTACATATTTTTACCATTTTCTCTAAAGGTGCTTTCAAGCTTTGTGGGGCTCAAACGCCAAAGCGCTTCAACTACTTTTAATGAGCTTATAAAAGATGACATCATAAGAAAGATCACACCACACGAGTTTTTAATAATTGATTATGAAAAACTTGAAAGTTACACAAACTAAAAATCAAAAATTTTTATAATGGCTAGCAAAGAGTAGCCTTAGAGGATTAGTCTTTGCCAAAAAGCAAAGACTAAAAATTTTTAAGCTTTTTCTTCATATCAAATTTATTAGCCATAAAGCCAACTAAACCAACAAAGAAAAGTCCGCCGCAGATATTGCCCAGCGTAACTGGAACTAAGTTTTTACCGATAAAATTTCCCCAGTTTAAAACTTCTAGTTTTTCAGCCGTAATGCCATGTCCTAAAGCTGCAGCCGCAGCAGCGATATCTCCGCCGTTTGCTGCTATATAGTGAGCTTTTGAGATGATGGCTTCAGTGATTATGAACATATTTGCCACGCAGTGCTCCATAGAGCAAGCCACAAATGCGCCGATCATCCACATAATGGCAAAGAATTTACCAGATAGATTGCTCTCACTTGTCGCAGTCCAAATAGACATACAAACAAAGACGTTACAAAAAATTCCGCGGATAAATAGCTCATGAAATGGTGCTGTGATCTTGCCAATGCCAGCTGGTATAAAGTGCTGCAAGATATAGCCATCATACTTTAGTGGCAAGCCTGAGTAGTAGTACATATACGCAATCAATGCGCCACCAACGAAGTTAAATATCCAAACGATAGCCCAGTATCCGATAGTCTTACCTAGTTTTAGCTTTCCTTCATATGCACTAACACCACTTAAAACAGAGCTTGTAAAAAGATGTCCACCATAAAAGACAACCATCATAAGACCACAGCTAAATGTGATACCGCCGATAAAATTTGAAAGACCAATAGACTGGTTTTCAGCCATACCAACTGTTGAGTGAGCCCAAAAAATATCACCCATAGCAATAGCAGCTCCAGCCATGATAGCAAGAAAAATAATACTAGTAAGCGGCATATGAGCCTTATGCTCCATAGAGCTTGAGACCGCTTGAGCAGTTTCTGCCGGATTTAACATCACATTCTCCTTTTTATTTTCAATCTCGCACATGAGCCAGGCTCATCTTTGCGACCAAAGTTTAACACTTTGCAAAATCACTAAAGCCAAACCACTGCTTGAGATTAAAAGCAAATTTTTGTCTTTAGTAACCAAAAGATTAAAATTAGCCATTTGCCAAATTTAACCAACTAAATTTTTATCAATCTCTACAATTCTCAAAAAAGCTTTTCTTGCACTTTTTTTAGCCTGCTCGCTTAGTCCCTCTTCAAAATTTAAGACATTTTCGAGCAAGACGCTAATGCCTAAAAACAGCGTTTTATGGCAAATTTTTCGCAAATAACTCAAAAGCACTGGCGTTGGTAGATTGTGAGTTGAGTAGATGTAGTCTCTATCGTCACTTAGGTCAAAAAACTCTATCTTATCCTCATCAAAGCCGCTCATCGCATCGACGACTATCAAAATATCAGGTGCAAATTCTCTAATGGCTGAAAATTCATTCTCAGGCACATCTTGTCCAAAAAAGACCTTCCACTCTTTTAGCTCGGTCTCTACGATGCGACCTACTTCATTGCCCACATCATCATCGCCACGCATAGGATTACCGATGCAAAGGATGGCCTTTTTCATCAAAAGTCCTTCCTAAGCACGATATAACCCTCTTTTAAATTTGCCAAAATTTCTTTAAGCTTACACTCACAAAGCTGCGGCAAGAGTTTAGCGATATGCTCGGCAAAAATTTCAACTTCAAAATATTTGCTTAAATTTCCGATTTTAAATTTCACGTATTCGCCTGAGTTTTTGATCATCTCGTCAAATTCCTCATCGCTTAGCTCTAAAATTTTCTCGCTAAAATCAATCGTACCAACGCCATGTCCTACGCAAGTGGAGAAAATTTTTATCTCTTTTAGCTCGCGTGGAAGCTTATCGTTGTCATCCATATGCCTTTTTGTAAGCTTATAAGCTTGTATCATCTCTTACTCCAAACCTCGCTATCAACGTCTATCGCAAAGCTTTTATCAGCTTTTGCATATTTTAGATAGACATCATTATGCAAAAGCCCCATGCACTCAGCATATCTAGGATCTTCCTCTTTTTTGATAGCTGTAAGCACAGCCTCTCTTGAAATGCTTGGGTCATGGACATCTTTTGAGCATTTGATAGCATTCATATATTTTTCGAAAAGGATTCTACCAAAGATATAGCTCATTAGCCTTCTACTTTCAGCTTGCAAGTCGCGCTCGAACAAAATATCACCTATGACCGACTTCTCAACTGAAGGTGGCAATGTGTTATCTTCTTCATAGCTTTTTTTATGAAGTTTTTGATCGATGATACCAAGAGCCATGCCAAGACCGTAAATAATGCTTGCTGGGTGTGGAGGACAGCCTGGGATATAGACATCGACTGGGATTATCTTATCGATGCCACCCCAAACGCTATAAGCGTCGTGGAAAATTCCGCCACTGCTTCCGCATGCACCAAGAGCAACTACGATCTTAGGATCTGGAGTCGCCTCATAAGCACGAAGAAGTGGATAATACATCTGTCTTGTTACAGGACCGGTGCAAAGCAAAATATCAGCGTGTCTTGGGTTTGCAACAAGTTTAAAACCAAAACGCTCAGGATCCCACATCGGTGTAATAGCTGCAAAAATTTCTATCTCACAGCCGTTACAGCTTCCACAGTCGATCCTATAAACGCTAAAGCTTCTTTTGATATTTTTTAGATGCTCTAGCTTTGCAGTTAGATCATTTGCTGTTTTTATGTCCTCTGGGACTTGATATAGACTCATTTTATAGCCTCCTCAATGCCTTTTGTTAGCCTCTCAGCAGATTGATTTTTCTTGCACTCTGGGCAGATATAAAGGTAGTCTTTTGCCTCTTCAAGTCTGCCTGGGAGTAAATTTGCTGTGCCAAGCTTTTCAAGGGTGAAATTTATAAGCCTTTTTGGCGTAAATGGCTTGCCGCAGCATTTGCAAGTTTGCATCTCAAGCTCGCCCCTTTGTATAAGAGCGCTCTTGTCAAATTTAACCGCAAGCTCAAAGCTATCGCTAAGTCTTACAGCTCCAGTTGGGCAAACCTCATCGCAGCGCCCGCAAAATATACAACGACCACAGTCAAATTCCCAAACAAGCTTTGTTTGCTCCTCATTCATCTTAAGCTCTATCGCGTTACTAGGACAAGCGATACCGCAGGCTGCACAACCTATGCAAAGATCATATGTATAGTTTGGCTGACCACGAAAATTTTCAGGAACAATATATGGCTCAAATGGATAGGCGTATGTCGCTTTTCCATATTTTTCTGTGATGTCAAATAACTTCATCATCTTAAATCCTTTTTACTAACCCCGCCATCTTGACAGAATTTTTTAAGGTCTTTCTCTGTTAAAATTTTGCTCTTTTTAGTCCTTACATCGACTAATGTAACACGCTCTGTACATGAGTAGCAAGGGTCAAGTGAGCAAACGATAAGCGCAGCGTCACTTATGTTGTTTCCTCTAAATTGATATCTTAGGCTTGGCCAGTTGTTGTATGTTGCTGCCCTGCATCTCCAGCGATATACTTTTTGAGCACTGCCTTGCATGATCCAGTGAACATTCTCGCCACGTGGTGCTTCATCATGACCAAGTGCAAAATTTTCAGGTTTGATCATAGTCACAGGATCGATCATGATCGGAGTTTGAGGCATTAGCTCAAAGCATTGGCGGATGATGTGGATAGAGCTTTTTAGCTCTTTATATCTAACCATCTCACGAGCAAAAACGTCACAACCATGCTCAACTGCTACTTCAAATTCTATCTGTTTAAAGAAGTCATATGGATGATCGTAGCGGTTATCGCGTTTAAAGCCAGAGCCTCTCATATTTGGACCAACTGGGCTAAAGTCACGTGCTATTTGGCGATCTAGGATGCCCACACCTTTCCAGCGTCCGATTTGGCGTTTATCCTCTATAACTGCGTCCCAAATTTCTGAAATTTGAACGTCAAGTTTATTTATGATCTCGATGCCTTTTTTAATCTCTTGGTTTGTCATATCACGTCTTAAGCCGCCCATAACGACGTTGCCGTATGTTTTACGTCCGCCAGTTACTAGTTGGGCTAGCTCCATAGAGTACTCACGAACCCTAAAGATGTGCATAAACGCATTATAGTTACCAGTGACCTCACAAGCTAGACCGATATTTAAAAGGTGGCTATGAAGACGCTCGATCTCAAGACAGATGACGCGTATAGCTTGAGCTCTTAGTGGAATTTCAAGCTTGATAGCTTTTTCTGCTGCTTCTATACAAGCAATAGCGTGAGCATAACCACAAATTCCACAAACACGCTCTGCAAGATAGCCCATTTGATCATAGTTCATTCTGTTTTCAGCTAGCTTTTCCATACCGCGGTGTTGATAGAACAAGCGGTAGTCAGCATCGATGATCTCGTCGCCGTCACAGAAAAGTCTAAAGTGACCTGGCTCATCTGAAGTAATATGTAGTGGTCCAAGTGGCACATCAACTACTGCATCACCTGTTGGAAACAAAAACTCAGAATCAGGCTCATCTCTATGATCAACCGGATCAGGGCGGTAGCGATAATCCATCGCATCTTTTCTAAGTGGGTGAAGTCCGTCTGGCCAGTCATCACTTAAAACTAGACGCCTTTTATCAGGCAAACCTTCAGCCACAAGTCCAAACATATCATAAGCTTCTCTTTCATACCAAACACAAGCTGGCACTAGCGGAGTAACAGATGGGAATGTCGGATCACTTCCTGGAATAAGCGTTTTAACAGTGATAAAGCACTTATCCTCAGCCGCAAAGTCGTCCGCCTCAGTCATCTTACTACCTTCCATTGAGATAGCGTAGTAAAGCGCATAGCTGCCATTTATCTGGCGCTCGTCATTTGGTATCATTGTGCTTATAAAGCCGCCAATATCATAGTAGAGCGTTTTAACAGCTAAAGGGAGGTCATTTCTATCGACTAAAACAGTGATCTGATCGTCTGCTTGACGAGTTACCTCTAAAATTTTTACTTTAGTTTTTAGGATTTCTATAAATTTATCGCCTCTCATTTTAAAGCTCCCATCATTATATTAACACCGTTATCTACTAGCGTATAAAAGCTATCTACGTGCCATACGCCAAAGATTATGATAAGGGCACAAAGTGCTATAAGAGGTAAATTCTCTAACAAACTCATCTCTTTATTATGAACAACCACACCTTTTGGCTCACCAAAGCTTGCCATGTTAAAGTGTGCAAAGTCAGCTATGAAAATAACTGCAAGTGCAATAGCAAATAGCGCAACTGCGATGTATTGACCGCTTGTGATAGCTCCTAAAAAGACATTGTATTCGCTAACAAATATAGCAAATGCTGGAACACCAACAAGTGAGCAAACAGCCGCGCCAAACATTATAGTGGTGATCGGTGCGATCTTAACCATACCGCCCATCTTGCTCATATCTTTGTGACCGTAAATTCTTGCGATATTGCCTGTTGAGCAAAATGCCAAAGCTTTTGTAAAGCTGTGAGCTAAGCAGTGAAATATCGCTGCAAATAGACCAAATTTACCGCCAACACCAAGTGCAAATGCGATAACACCCATGTGAACGATTGAGTGATATGCAAACATTCTTTTTACGTTGTGTTGTCTGATTAGGAAAAATCCCGCTACAAAAAGAGTGATAGTTCCTGAAACGATCATTATGCCCTCAACAAAGCTAAATCCAACAGCTTGAGCTGTAATAGCGTAGTATCTTAAGAGCGCTAGCATCGCACATTTTAAAAGTACGCCTGAAAGCAAAGCTGAAATAGGTGCTGGACCTTCAGCGTGAACGTCTGGTAGCCAAGTGTGAGTTGGAGCAAGACCAGCTTTTGTACCAAAACCAATTAGAGCAAATACAAAGATAAGTTTTGCTGCATCTGGGTTTAAATTTTTAGCGTTTGCCATTATGCTTGAAAATAGCATAGAAGCTTCGCCATCCCCTAGAGTGCTAAATGTGGCTGAGTATAAAAGAACAGTCGCATAAAGTGCAAATGCTAGACCGATTGAGCAAAGAACGATGTATTTGTAACCACTCTCTGTTGATTTTTGATCTTTGTGGATAGCGACAAGAAACACAGAAGCTAGTGTTGTTGCCTCGATAGCAGCCCACATAAACGCAACGTTGTTACAAATAACGCTTAAAGTCATTGTAAAGATAAATACATGGCTTAGTGCATAATATTTTTTAAGATCGCTTAAGTGGATGTGTCCATCTTCAAGCTCCCATCTCATGTAGTGGATAGAGTAGAAATTTACTATAAATCCAGTTACAGCGATAAGCACCAAGAAAACACAGCCTAAGCTATCTAAAAACAAAAATTTATCAAAACTATAAAAAGTTCCGCTACTTAAGACTTTAAGAACATTGTTAAGTAAAGCCACCGATGTCGCAGCAGAAAACAAAACGTGAAGTCCGCTTAATACCGCATAATTTTTAGGACTCAAAAACAAGACCAAAGCACCAAGGAGCGGTAAGATAAGTATTAAAGCTAAACTATCCATCTCTAACCCCTTAAATTTGAAGCTTTAGAAGTATCTAAGCTATCATAAGCTTTATAAAATCTAATCGCTAAGACGCTCATGATGATAACGGCAAATATCGCATCTGTTAAAATTCCAAGCTCAACTAACTCATGTGAGTTATAAGCCATTAGAGCAAGGCTTAGGTGGATACCATTTTCAAACAAGCAGTAAGCTAGAATTTGTTTTATAAATGAGTTTCTTAGCATGAAGCCAAAAATTCCCATCATAAAGACCGTTCCAGCTGCGATTAGCATGATCTCTTCTTTGATAAGAGAGAATTTTAAAAATATAGGGTGGATACTCATTGAAAGAGCTAGAGAAAATCCCATAGCAATAACAGGACTTACAAAAAATCCACCAACTGGCTCATCTTCGCTAACTACGCCAAGTTTTTTGATAAGCCAGAATAAAATTCCTGGCACAAGCAAAACTTTGGTAAAAAATGCAACTATCGCCCAAGTTTTAAGCTGCTCGGCGTTAAATTTCTCAGATAGCAAGAAAAATATGCTAACTAAAAGTAGTGTCTCAATCGCATAAGCAATGATTGAGAGTTTCAAACTTCTAAGACCAAAAACCGCAAGCGAAGTTACGATCATGCAAATGGCTAAAATATCAAGTGTTTGCATCTCACACTCCTACTACATAAAGTGTTAGTGCAACAAACGAGATAGCAAGTGCACCAAGTGCATTTTTGCGTAAAGATGAAGTCATTTTAAAGCGTGGTCCAAAGTTGTCTATAAAGACAGCCGCTACGTAAAATACTCCAGTTTTTATCACAAAAACGATAATAGCTAAGAAAGGATTGCTAAAATTCCATGGCTCAAATATAGTTAGGAAAAGTCCGATCATAGCAAACTGTTTTAATATAAGTGATGCTTGAACTAAACCAAGGTCGCTACCTGCGTACTCGCCAAGCAAGCCTTCTTGAAGCTCTTGCTCAGCTTCAGCTAGGTCAAATGGTTTTCTGCCAGTTTCAACATACATGCACCATAAAAATGCGATAGAAGCTACGGCAAAACTTGGGATTTGATATCCAATAACGCCAGTTTTTACCATCTCTTGGATCTCAATTAAATTTGATGTTTTAGCTGCAAGCATTACTACGATTAGGCACATGATCATAACTGGCTCAACATATACGCCCAGCATTTGCTCTCTGCCGCCACCTGTTGCTGCAAATGGGTTGCCACTATCCATTGAAGCTGCACCAAATACAAATCTAAGCAATGCGCCAAGATAAAGGATCACAAATATATCTGAATATGCTCCAAAAACAGTATCTTTGCTATATGTTATAGGTATAGCAGCTAGAACTGCAGCTGAAGTTGCAAAAAGGAAAAATGGAGCCCATCTAAATACCCAGTGTGAGCACTCAGGCACAGTTCTTCCTCTTCTAAAGAGTTTTATAATATCGCGATATGTTTGAAAGAAATCGCTACCTTGTTTTGATTGAAGTCTAGCCCTTAGTTTTCTTGCCATACCATCAAACAAAGGAGCTACCAAAACGATAACGACTACTTGAAATATCATTAAAAGTATAGTTTGCATTTTCGTCTCCTAAACTAAAAAGTAGCCCACAGCAAGTATGGCACATAAATAAACTAGAATATAAAGTGTATATATGTTTGTATATCCGCTTTGAACAATGCCTAGTTTATCGGCAAATTTCATACACCATTTGATGACTGGCTCATAAAACATTCCCCACCAGATATCTTTTGGATGGTTGTGATATTCAACCGCGTCAAAATAATTTCTAGTAACTACTTTTTTATCAGCTCTAAATAGCCATTGCATAATTTTTCTAAGATCGCCTGTAAATGGACCACCTGTCATTTGCATACGTGAGCTATATTTAAAGCCACAAGCCCAAGGATCAGTTTCGCGTGGTTTATCTCTGTTTGCTTTCATAACAGCAAGGATGATAAATGGCAAAATCATAGTTGCACATAGGACTAAAGCGATAAGTGGAGTTGAGATCATGCTACCCATAGGTGAAGTTACATTTATAGCACCAAGGCTAGCTTTATAGTCGCTTATAGCGATAGAATTTACAGCTTGCATGATGTAATCAACTATGTAGTTTGCGCCAAGACCAAAGCCAACGCAGCCTATCATTAGGATGATCATACCAAGAACCATACCTATCGGACTCTCTTTAGCATTTTCCCAAATTTTTTGATCTCTTGGAGTACCTGCAAAGATAACAGCGTAAAGTTTAAGGTGCATACCAACCAAAACGCCTGTTAGCGCAAGAGCTACGACGCCAAGTGTAAATGCATATCTAACTAATGTTCCTTCTCCCATTGCACCTTGAAGCATACCTTGATATGTAAACCACTCTGAAACAAAGCCATTTACTGGAGGTAAAGCTGCGATACCCATAATACCTATAAACATACCAAGGCTTGTCCATGGCATTTTTTTAGCAAGACCACCAAGGATGTCCATATTTTGTGTATGAGTAGCGTGGATAACTGAACCAGCGCAAAGGAAAAGAAGACCTTTAAATATAGCGTGGTTAACTACGTGGTAGCAACCTGCTAGAAAACCTACTGCTGCAAGTGTTAAATTTCCAGCTGCAACGCCATAAATTCCTGTTCCAAGACCTAGTAAGATGATGCCTATGTTCTCAACTGAGTGGTAAGCAAGCAAAGCCTTAAAGTCGTGTTGGCAAAGAGCGTATAAAACACCAAATAGTGAGCTAGCTGCACCAAGAGCGAGTATTGTAAGACCAAAATATGTACTAAGTGGTAGGTAAAGTGTAAATTTAACTAGTGTAAATAGAGCAACTTTAATCATAACGCCTGACATAAGGGCTGAAACATTTGATGGGGCTGCTGGGTGAGCTTGTGGAAGCCAAACGTGAAATGGCCACATACCAGCTTTGCTACCAAATCCAACTAGAAATAGTATAAATGTAGCAACAGAAGCGCCAAATGACATCTTAACACCCATAAATGCGCTAAATTCAAAGCTTCCTGCATAGTAAGCTGTGATAAGCAAGCCACAGGTGATACAAAATGCACCGATTTGTGCGATACCAAGATATACCATGACCGCTTTTAAAGTGTTTTTGCCATCATTTACTATGATAAGGAACGATGAGATAAGAGTCATAAGCTCCCATAAAACGACAAAGCAAAATACATTATCAGCGCTAATTACTAGAAGCATTGAGAGTATAAACGTATTAAACAAACATGCAAATACGCCAACGTTTGCTTTTTTGATATACTCGTCTGCATAGCTCATACCATAAACGCTACTTGCAAATCCTATGAAAACAACGACAAAGCTAAAGAAATTTCCAAGTGGATTTAGCGCAAATTTTGGCGAATACAAAAAGCCATCCATAAGAGCAAAGCTATCGCTTACTCCCATATTTGCAACAAAGTGGCACATCGCATAAAAACAGCTTAAAGCACTTAGACCAAAACCAACCTTTACAGCGGCCTTTGGAGCACAATAAAGCAAGATGCTAACGACGGCACTTATAAGAAATAGCATATAAACCGTAGTCATCTTATGCTCCTTGTCCGTTTAAAATTTTAGTAGCAAATTTATTCGCTGCTTCATAATCTATCCTCTTGCCAAGTTTATGTTTGCCCTCTTCTGGATCAATCATAACAAGAGCACTTGTCGGACAGACATCAACGCAAGCTGGTCCATTTTCACGACCAAAGCACATATCGCATTTAACAGCGATATTTTTTGCACCTGATTGTGACTCTATCTCAAGGTTGTACTTTGGCTCGACAGCGTAATTTACTGAAGGCATAAGCTCTGCACTTGAGCTTATCGCACCGTAAGGACAAGCGATCGTGCACATCTTACAGCCTATACAAATTTCCTCGTGAAGCTCGATGCAATTATCATTAAATCGCAATGCTCCAGTTGGACACACATTCGCGCAAGGACCATCGTCGCATTGTCTGCACTGAGTTGGCATAACGCCAGTAGCTTCTCTTAGCACACTTAGCCTTGCACGTGACAGCTTACCGCGTTCATAAGCGCTCTTAAAACATGCAGCCATGCAGGTTGCACATCCTATACAGCGTTTATAATCGGCAATCACAAATTTATGTTTTTTCATAAATTCCTCCCATTAAACAAGGCTAAACTGCCCTGCTCACTTTTAAAGTGATGGTTAGTCACCAAAATAGAGATAGTTAAATTTTTATTTAACATCTCAAACGCTCCTTCCTAATTTTTGTAATAATTCTATAACTTACAATGAATAAATTCCGTCATCTATCTGACAAATTTTGTATTTTTAGAATTAAAATTTTATTTTATATATCTTTAAGATTATCTACTTAATATCGATTTTTAGGTATATTTATTTGCTAAAGGATAATATTTATTAATAAAATTTTCCTATAAAGAGTAAAAATATCTTAATTAAATTTAAATTTACAAGTTAATTATTTAAGCTCGGATTAATTAAATAAAACTGAAATTTAAAAATCTAAAATATAATCCGACCTTTAAATTTAAAGGCTTTTTATGGGAATTTTTATAGTTATAGTTTTGTTTATTGTTACAGTTTTTGTATTTATGAGATTTGCCCCAGTTTTTGGTGGCGTGCCAGATATTAAAAGCCAAAAGCTGATAAAGGCTTCGCCAAATTTTAACGGCAAAGTTTTTATAAATTTAGAACCAACGATTGATATAGTAAAAAATAATCCGCAAGCATCTATGTTAAATTTCGTCCTGCAAGCGCTCTTTCCACCAAAAGGTAAGCTACCAACTAAGCCTTTGCCAAATTTAAAATTTGACGCAAAAGCCCTCAAAAACGGCGAGTTTATCTGGCTTGGGCACGTTAGCCTCATCTGCAAGCTTGATGACAAAACTATCATCACTGACCCAGTTTTGCACCGAGCATTTCCACTACCAATTGGCGGTAAGCCATTTACCTACGAGCATGCTATCACCGCTAGCGATTACCCAGATGTGATCGACATCGCCCTCATCTCGCACGATCACTACGATCATCTTGATCATAAAACGATACTTGAGCTAAAAGATAGAATTTGCAAATTTCTAGTGCCACTTGGTGTAAAAGCTCATCTTGTAAAATGGGGCGTTGATGAAGACAAAATTTATGAGTTTGACTGGTTTGGTGAGCAAAAAATAGGAAATTTAAACTTCACGTTTTGTCCTTCAAGGCACTTTAGTGGGCGCACATTTAAAAGAAACACGACACTTTGGGGTGGCTGGGCGGTTGAAGAGGCTGGCTTTAGCTTTTATTTTAGCGGAGATGGCGGATACGGCAAGCATTTTAAGATGATAAATGAGAAATTTGGCGCCTTTGATCTAGTTTTTATCGAAAATGGTGCTTACGGCGATGGCTGGCCTTACGTGCATATGAAGCCAGAGGAGTCAGCGCAAGCACTAAAAGATCTTGGTGCAAAGCTTGGCGTACCGGTGCACTGGGGCAAATTTGATCTATCTTATCACGCTTGGGATGAGCCGATCAAGCGTTTTGAAAAGGCAGCGACAAAACTTGAGCTAAACTACGCGACGCCGATGATCGGAGAAGTTTTCACCGCACAAAATCTGCCTAGAAAAAAGTGGTGGGAGAAAATTTAGGAATAAATTTTGCTCTAAATTTTAAAATCCAAAAGGAAATGCTGATGAAAATTTCTGAAAATTTAGCAAATCTAAAAAATGTCATCGATAAAGCTGCAAAAAATGACCTTGATATGAGCGCAACTGGAAGCTTTTTACAAAATTTAGAAAAAGCAAATAAAGAGACTGAAAAAATTTATAAACAGCTAGAAAAAGAGTTAAAAAGCGATGCGCAAATGTTTAAACAATTTGACTTCATGCAGATGATAACAAAGCTTCAATACGGCAACCTAAAGCCAAATGAACGTGAAAAACTGCTCAATAAAATGAGCAAGATCGCCAAGGAAATTTAATTTTAAATAGGCTTGATGCGGAGCTAAATTTTGCTATTTTTGTGAAATTTAGTGGGTTTTGGTGAGTGATTTGCTTAAAATATAAATTTATTTACCTGGGGTGACTTCTTGAACTCGTATATATTTCTATATTTCTACCAAAACGCTTGTGCATTCATAGCTTACATGGTAGTATAGGCATACTACTGCTTTAGGTTTTTAGGCAAATTTTTAAATTTCATAAATGAGTAATTTTAGGAGTCAATTCTTGGTAGCGAATGAAAGTTTAGCAAATTTTAAAATTTATGAGCGAGCATATCATGCTTCCAAATTCAGTGGCAAGTGATAACGAGACCTGAATTTGGTAAGTTGCTAATACGAGTGAGTAAGATTTTAAAATTTGTAAGAGTATTTGATCAAATTTACAAAAACGAATTTAAAGAATACCTAATTTATATATGTAAAATTACCAGAGAGAATTTAAGAGCCAAAGAGGCTCTTAAATTCTAGTGTAGTTCGCTCCAAACTTTGCGTTTCCAAAGCCAAGCAAAAATTCCTAATATAAAGAAGTAGATCATGACATAAAGCCCTGTGCTCTCGCGCTCAGCCTTCTTCTTGTCACCTACTTTTTGGATATAAGCTACCACGTCGTCTTCAGCGGCTTTATTTAAACCAACTCTTGGCATTGCGGTACCTGGTAGCATCTTTTGAGTATCGTTTATAAATTTATGTAAATACTCATCACCTTTTGAACGAATCATCATCGATAGGTCAGGTGGGTTTGAGCCCATATAAGCAGCAAGGCTTACTTTGTTGCTAAATGCATATTTTTTGTCATATTTTATATCATGACATCTTTGACATGCATCAGCGAAAACCTTTTCTTCAGTGATCTTATTATTTGCCTTTTCATAATCAGCAGATACCTTTTTCAAATAAGCTACTATATCGGCAGTCTCAGCATTTATATCGCCACCAGCACCCATAAATGCGGTCATCGGAAATGGATGCTCGTCGTTAAATTTATGAGTTAGCTTTAAAGCCATATTTGGATTTTTAATGAGTGCAGCCAAGAATTTATCGTCATAAATTTTACCAGCGGTACTAAGATCTGGTGGCACTACACCAAAGCTTTGACTAGCTGTCTCAACATCCATACCAGCTGGCATACCTGCTGCTTCTATACCGTGGCATCCTGTACATCCTGCTGCTACAAAAGTATCAGCACCCCTTGTGGCGTCACCTTTTGTGAGGTCGATAGAGTTAATGTCATTCCAAAATGCTGTATAGTCGTCAAGAATTTTTTGTGCTACTTCTACATCCTTTGTAGCCGCGTCTATACTTGCCTTATTTCCGCTAGCCTTAGCAGTCTCAAGTGCTGTCTTTTTTTGCTCTAAAAAGTGCTTTGCATAGTCAGTATCTTCTTTTGAGAAGTTATACTCAGCATTTGCAGTATGAGGATGAAGCTTTGTGTGAGCATAAGGCTCGATACCCCAATATAAAACACCTGAAAGAATAACAACAATGGCAAAAATTTTAAGCTCTTTCATAATTAGCCCCTCTTTCTTTCAAGTATTGTTATAACTGGCAACGCAATTATAAATAAGAACAAGAATAGCAATGATGAATAAAACCCTATCCAGTCATTATAACCACCTGTTGGGAGCTTGCCATATATAGATAAAACGATAAGATCGACAACTAAGACCCAAAACCATATAAAAAATAGTGGTCTTTTATGAGCTGGAGCTACAAGGTCGCTTCTATCAAAAAGTGGTATAAGCATAAAGGCAACACCCGCAAACGCAAATGCAATAAGACCGATATTATAAGCAGAAATTCCAGCTATATCAAAGAAGAAGCCACGTAAAATTTCATATTGCCACAAGAAATACCACTCTGGATAGATGTGTGGTGGGGTTTTTAGTGGATTTGCTGGCTCAAAGTTGATAGGATCCATTGCAAAGTTGAAGTGATAGCAAACAAGATAGATAACAAATATCATAAAGAATGATACATACATAAAGTCTTTTGCCAAAAATCCTGGCCAAAATGGTATAACTTTAGATTTTGCTCTATCGCCATGTAGATACTCTTGTGCTTCTACTTCAAAGTCGATATCTTCGCTTGTTAGGTTATTAACGTGTGGAACTCTTAAAGAGTAGAAGTGAATAACCAAAACAGCTATCGTTACAAGCGGCAATAAACAAACATGAAGCATAAAAAATCTAGTAAGTGTTGAGTCACCAACTGCATAATCACCTCTAATCCACTCAACTAAAGCGTCACCAATAACTGGCACACCGCCAAAAAGCTGAGTAATAACAGTTGCCGCCCAGTAGCTCATCTGTCCCCATGGGAGCATATAACCACTAAATGCCTCTGCTGAAAAACAGATAAATAGCACCATACCGCTTATCCAAATGACCTCTCTGCCTCTTTTGTATGAGCCATAGTAAAGTCCAGTAAGCAAGTGAATATACATAATAAGAAATATCGTAGAAGCTGAAACTGCGTGAATGTGACGCCAAAGCCAGCCATACTCAACCTCTTGCATAATAGTATAATTTACACTATCAAATGCCAAATTTACATCTGGTTTGTAATACATTAAAAGTAAAAAACCAGTAACGATTAAGAGCATAAAAAGCGTTGTTAAAATAACGCCCATTGCCCAAAGGAAATTTATATTTTTTGGAATCCAGTATTCGCTAACTAGAACCTTCATAAGTTTTGTAAAAGCTAGGCGTTGATCAAGCCAGTCAATAACGCCAGTTGATTTATGAGCTAAAGACATTGCTATCCTCCTAAGCTTTTGCTACTAATTTTTCGTATTCTGGGCTTGTTTCGCCTAGAACTAGCTTGGTTCCATCAATCTTAAATGGTGGTATATCAAGTGGTCTTGGAGGAGGTCCGTATGTTTGCATTCCGTCGGCATTAAATTCGCCGCCATGACAGGCACATACAAACATTTGTTTGCTTGCTTTATACTCAGGTATACAGCCAAGATGCGTGCAAAGTCCGATAAGAACTACGTATCTAGCATTCCCTACGACAACATCTCTTTTGTCATTTTTAGCCATATCAGGACTTTTTTTAAGGATGAAAATAGGCTTTTTACGCCACTCAACCTGCCTCATTTCTCCATCTTTGATCGGACTTAGATCAACTGTTGTGAAACCAGCAGCTTTTACACTTGGAAGCGGATCCCAAGTCTTTTTAACAGCCACTAGTGACATAGCGCCGCCGACAGCTGCCACAGCACCAAACGCAAGGCCGATAAAGCTACGTCTTTCTTGCTTTACTGACATTAAATTCCTTTCTATAAATAAATTCTTAACGATTATACTCTCAAAAAATTAAAAAAGTATAATTTCTAAA
Organism: Campylobacter concisus; assembly: GCF_015679985.1. Taxonomy (NCBI): domain Bacteria; kingdom Pseudomonadati; phylum Campylobacterota; class Epsilonproteobacteria; order Campylobacterales; family Campylobacteraceae; genus Campylobacter; species Campylobacter concisus. The sequence goes on from NZ_CP049239.1 coordinate 1,520,327, forward strand.
TATAATCTGCAAAAATAATGTTAATTTTAACTTAAACGTAAATCTTGATTTTAAGATAAAAATTTTTAAGCTTTATGGCTTTTTGAACTAAACCAAAAATCAAAATCAGCCAAGCCTTTTCTCATTCATCTTTATATAAATATGTAAGATATCAATCGCAGCTGGCGTAATACCTGAAATTTCACTCGCAGCAAAGAGCGTCGGCGGAGCAAATTTCTCAAGCTTTTCGACCACTTCATTACTAAGGCCACTAACACTTCTAAAGTCAAAATTTTCAGGAATTTTTACATCCATCATATCTTTCATTTTTTCTATTTGATTTTTTTGCTCATTTATGTAGTGCTGATATTTACACTCGGTTAAAATTTGATCCACACTCGCATCGTCTAAATTTACAAATCTCTCATCAAGCTTTCTTAGTTTTTCAGCCGTAAAGCTCTTGCGTGCGACGATCTTTTGAAGGCTCACGTTTTGACTGATCGGCTCTTCATCAAGGCTTGCTAAAAGCTCTAAATTTGCCTTACTCGGCGTGATCTGAGTCTCGTTTAAAAACTCCAGCCCCTCTTTTAAATTTCTTCTTATATTTTCTATCTCATTAAAAGTCTCATCATCAAGCAGTCCAAGCTCATGGCCATATCCGCCAAGCCTTAAAATGGCATTTTCCTCACGCAAAAGCAAGCGGTACTCCGCCCTGCTCGTAAACATCCTATATGGCTCTTTTGTCCCTTTTGTCACAAGATCATCTATCAAAACGCCGATATACGCTTCATCGCGGCGCAAGACAAGTGGCTCTTTATTATCCAGTGAAAGAGCTGCATTTATACCAGCCATTAGCCCTTGAGCACCGGCCTCCTCGTATCCAGTCGTACCGTTTATCTGCCCAGCCAAGTATAGCCCTTTTACCTTTTTTGTCTCCAAACTATGTTTTAGCTGTGTTGGCTCGACATAATCGTACTCGATGGCGTATCCGTGTCTTACGATTTTTGCGTTTTCAAAGCCCTTTACGGAGCGCAACATCTGCACTTGCACCTCATAAGGCAAGCTAGTCGAAAAGCCGTTTATATAGTACTCTGTCGCTTCAAGTGTTTGAGGCTCGATGAAAAGATGGTGTCTGTCACGGTCGCCAAAGCGGTTTATCTTATCCTCGATACTAGGGCAATATCTTGGTCCGATGCCCTCGATCTGACCTGTAAAAAGTGGTGCTTTGTCAAAATTTGAACGGATTATCTCATGCGTAGTTTCGTTTGTATAGGCGATGTAGCATGGCAGCTGCGTTGGGGAGAAATTTTTAGTTCTAAAGCTAAATGCAACTGGCTTTGCATCGCCATCTTGCTTTTCTAAAATTTCAAAATTTATCGTTTTTGCATCGATCCTTGGACATGTTCCGGTCTTTAGCCTGCCTAAATTTAGCCCAAGATCCCTTAGACTGCCGCTTAGATCCTTTGCACTTAGCTCGCCCACACGGCCGGCTTCTAGTTTGTTAAATCCAACGTGAATTAGCCCGTTTAAAAATGTGCCAGTTGTGATTATCACCTTTTTTGCATTATAGATGTTATTTAGGTGGGTTTTAACACCAGTTACTTCGCCATTTTCGCTTAAAATTTCAGTGGCGATCTCTTGAGAAATTTCTAAATTTGGAGTGTTTAAAAGCAAATTTCTCATATAAACGCGGTATCTATCCATATCTATCTGAGCACGGCTACCACGCACTGCTGGGCCTTTGCTCTCATTTAGCACGCGAAACTGGATGCCAACAGCATCGGTTGTAAGTCCCATTTGACCGCCAAGCGCGTCGATCTCTTTCACAAGATGTCCCTTTGCAAGGCCCCCAATTGCTGGGTTACAGCTTGCAGCGCCTATTTGCTCGGCTAAGATCGTGATCAGTAAAGTTTTTTTGCCCATTCTAGCAGCCGCAAGACTTGCCTCAATGCCTGCATGTCCGCCACCAACGACGATTATTTCATAATTCATGATAAATTTTTCCTATTTTTTGATTGTGTGATTTTATCCAAAAGCATATAAAATTTAAATTTCTTAAAAATTTTTATTGCCAAATTTAATGCAGAGTTTTTTATTAATAATATTTTAAATATTTTGCTGTTAGATTTACAAAATTTTTAAAATCACAAAGGTATTTCTATGATGAGTTTATTAAAAGTTGCTGGCTTTTTGCCCTACCTTGCGATCGCATTTTTAAATGCGAGCGTCGATCTAGCACACAAAATCACCATACAAAATGTTCTTTTAAAAACATATGATGGCGACATACTTTTTATCCTAACAGCCGTCATAAACGCAATGATCTTGCTTCCATTTATATTTTTATTTTCGCCCTCAAGCTTTATAAATGATAAATTCGCAAAAATAAAGGTCATAAGAATTTGTGCCATTTTTGGCGTTATTATCAGCGTCGCGGTGCTTTTTAGCTATCTTGCGGGCGCTTTTGGCGTAGCTTTTGCACTCACACTCATACTAGCCGCTCAAAGTGCGATCTACTCACCAGCAAAATACGGCATCATCAAAGCCCTAGTCGGCCCTGAGCGCCTTGGCACAGCAAATGGCATTATTCAAGCGCTCACCATCGTAGCGATACTTGTTAGCTCATTTTTATTTTCATTTATATTTGAAAATTTATACATCCAAGGCGAAAATTCAGAAGAAATTTTAAAAAGCGTCTATCCTATTGGCATCTTTTTAGTCGTATTTAGCGCACTTGAAGCATATTTTGCTTATAAGTTACCTTGCATCGATGAAAAAGACGAAACAAACGAAAATTTTGATATTAAAAAATATATTCGCCTTAGCTATTTAAGAGAAAATTTAAAAGAAGTAAGGTCAGATAAAAATATCTGGCTAAGCATCGCTGGACTTAGTATATTTTGGGGAATTTCTCAGATCATCATCGCAGCTTTCCCAGCTCATTATAAAGCCGTTTTTAACGACGACAGCTCGCTAGCGGTACAAGCAATCCTTGCAGCAAGCGCCATAGGCATCGCATTTGGCTCATACGTGGCTGGCTCTATGTCAAAGCTTCACATCGAGCTTGGTATCGTGCCGATGGGCGCTATGGGCATATTTTTCTCGCTTTTATTTTTCGCATTTGGCTCAAGCATCGGCGTAGTGAGCCTTAACTCATTTGCATTTGGCTTTTTTGGTGGAATTTTTATAGTACCGCTAAATGCGATGATCCAGTACTTTGCCCCGCAAAAGAGCACCGGCAAGATAATGGCGGCAAACAACTTCTTGCAAAATGTTTCAATGCTGCTATTTCTAGCCATTGGCATAGGCTTAGTATATTTTGAAATTTCAACCACTGGACTCTTTGTCTTTACAGCGCTTGTTTGCTTAATAGGCAGTTTTTACGCCATTTTACAGCTTCCACATCTTTTCACAAGGCTACTTTTACTACCATTTTTAAAGACAAAGTACCGCTTTTTCGTTGAAGGGCTTCAAAATTTACCGCAAAGTGGCGGTGCGCTACTTCTTGGTAATCACATCAGCTGGATCGACTGGCTCGTGCTGCAAGCTGCAAGCCCAAGGGGCATAAGATTTGTCATGTATAGAACGATCTATAACAAATGGTATCTAAAGCAAATTTTTAAATTTTTTAAAGTGATCCCAATAGGCGCAGGGGCTAGCAAAGAGTCGATCGAGCTAGTTAGAAAGTGCCTAAAAAATGGCGAAGTAGTCGCGCTTTTCCCAGAGGGCCACATCAGCTACAACGGCCAGATAAATGAGTTTCAAAAAGGCTTTGAGCTTATCATCAGAGATCTAGAAGAAATTTGCATCGTGCCATTTTATCTTCGTGGCCTTTGGGGTTCGAGCTTTTCAAGGGCAAGTAAATTTTACAAAGACCTCACTTCTAAAAACGGCAGACGCGACATCATCGTCGCCTTTGGCAAGCCAATAACCACATTTATAAACGCTGCAAAGATGAAGCAAAAGGTGCTTGAGCTTAGCTTTTCATCGTGGGAGAGCTTTATCTCAAGGCAAAAACCACTAACCGAGGAGTGGCTAAACAACGCAAAAGAGGATAAATTTAAAGAGTGTGTGAGCGACAGCACAGGGCTAAATTTAAGCAACTTGAAATTTATAACGGCCGTTTTAGTATTTATCAAAATTTTCAAACGCGAGCTAAAAGATGAGAAAAATATAGGTATCTTGCTGCCTAGCTCAAGCATCGCAGCCATCGTAAATATGGCGCTTCTTGCCATGGGCAAAGTGAGCGTAAATTTAAACTATACGCTTAATGTTACCTCGCTAAATCACGCCCTAAGAAAGGCAAATATAAACACAGTGATCACATCTAGTAAATTTCTTGAAAAACTAGCGCTTAAAGGCTTTGATCTAAAAGATGCGATGAGTGGAAAAGCTAAATTTGCGGAAGATCTCTCAGCTAGCGTCTCAAAAAAAGAGAAATTTTTAGCGCTTTTAACGGCATTTTTTGCTCCAACTTGGCTCATTAAGCTTTGCTATTTTAAGCGTGTAAGCTTAGAAGATACGGCTACCATTTTATTTAGTAGTGGCAGCGAAGGCGAGCCAAAAGGCATCGAGCTAAGCCATAAAAATTTACTCGCAAACATCAAGCAAATAAGCGAACTTCTAAATTTCAAAAAAGATGACGTGATCTTAAATTCACTCCCAGTATTTCACTCATTTGGGCTAACAGTCACCACGCTCATGCCGCTTTGCGAGGGCATAAAAATGGTAAGCGTACCTGACCCAACAGACGGAGCTACTATCGGCAAAATGGCTGCAAGACACAGCGCTAGCATCATCTTTGGTACCTCAACCTTCTTTAGGCTCTACACCAGAAACAAAAAGCTTCATCCACTGATGTTTCAAAGTGCCAGAATGGTCGTAGCTGGGGCTGAAAAGCTAAAACCTGAGATAAAAGATGAGTTTAGGCTCAAATTTGGCATAGAAATTTATGAAGGTTATGGCGCGACCGAAACGGCGCCAGTAGCTGCTGTAAATATGCCAAATATCCTAGAAAAAGAGAGCCTAAAAGAACTTACATTTAATAGACATGGCAGTGTTGGTATGCCTCTGCCTGGCACCATCATAAAAATAATCGACCCAGAGACGCTTGAAGAGCTAGAAACTGACACAGACGGCCTCATCGTCATCGGCGGATCGCAAGTGATGAAGGGCTATCTAAACGACGAAGCTAAAACAAATGACGTCATCACTTATATCGATGGCGTAAGATACTATAAAACTGGCGACAAAGGCCACATAGACGAAAACGGCTTTGTTTTTATCGTCGATAGATACTCAAGATTTGCCAAGATAGGCGGCGAGATGATAAGCCTTGGAAGCGTCGAAGAAGAGCTTACAAAGGTGCTTGGAAACGACGTGGTCTTTAGCAGCGCAAACGTACCAGATAGCAAAAAGGGCGAAGCGATCGCACTTTTAGTAAAAAGTGGCACAGAGCCCAAAAATTTAGAGCAAATTTTAAAAGAAAGCAGCCTAGCTCCGATCATGATGCCAAGCTATATATTTATCGTTGATGATATTCCAACACTTGCAAGCGGCAAGGTTGATTTTAAGGGCGTAAAAGCTCTAGCGGTCTCACTTCTAGCGGAGTGAGGCACCGCCTCTTTTTTGTAATAAAATAGCGCCAAAATACTACCCAAGTCGCAGTTGCGACTGACATTTGCATAAATCTTAAAAAATTTTTCTTTTTTGCAAATTTTGCTATTGATTTTATTTTTTGCAAAGAGTTTTGTATAAAAATTTCTATTGCTTTTTAAATTTGGTGCAATTCGTGCGATTGTTTGCTAAATTCTACCTTTACAAAATTTTACTGGCAGATCATAAAAGATGATGCTATACAAATAGTGAACAAATGGGCTATAACGTAGAAAAAGGTAACAAAGTGCTGCTAATTAAGATAAATTTTGCCCTAAATTAGCTTAGCAAGGAAGGAGCTTTAAGCGAAATTTCGCTTAAATACTTCGGTAAAGATATTTTAAATAAGGAGAATTAATGAATTTTAAGCCCATTTTTGGCTTGATCGCAGGTGCTTTTTTAGCTTTAAATTTAAATGCTTCAACTATCAAAAAAGGCGAACTTATCGTCGCAACTGAAGGCACTTACGCGCCTTTTACATTTTATAATGACAAAAATGAGCTAGTAGGATACGATGTAGATATCGCAAAAGCAGTAGCACAAAAGCTAAATTTAAAAGTTGAGTTTCTAACAGCTCCTTGGGACGCGATGCTAGCGGCATTTGACGCGGGCAAGGCAGACGTTGTATTTAATCAAGTAAGCATAACTGATGAGAGAAAGAAAAAATATGCTTTTTCAGTGCCTTATACTGTGACATTTGGCGCTATCATCACCAGAAAAGATAATAACGACATAAAAAGTTTTGCTGATCTAAAAGGCAAAAGAAATGCTGACTCAGCTACGAGCAACTGGGCGAAAGTCGCCGTAAAATACGGCGCTGAACACGTCGTAACAGATAGTTTTGCTAAAAGTATGGAGTTTCTTATATCAAGACGCGTAGATGCTGTTGTAAGAGATAACATCGTATTTTACGACTTCATAAAAGAGCGTCCAAACGCACCTGTAAAGATAGCCGCCTCACTTGATGAGAAAGACTACACAGCAGCAGCTGTTAAAAAAGACAACGCCGAGCTTGCAGAGCAAATTTCAAACGCTCTAAACGAACTTTCAAAAGAGGGCAAACTAGAAGCTATCTCAAAAAGCTACTTTGGCAAAGACGTCTCAAAATAAAATTATAAACCAACAAGGCAAAAATGGAAAATTTAGATAGAGTGATCGAGCTTGTTTCAAGCTCGACGCTACCGATGATCATCGCACTTTTAAAAGTGACGATCCCACTTACTTTACTCTCGTTTTCGCTAGGGCTTGTCATCGCTATTATCACAGCAGTAGCGAGGCTTTCAAATATAAAAATTTTAAAATTTATATTTGCCACCTATGTTTGGATATTTCGCGGCACGCCACTTCTCGTGCAGCTTTTTATAGTATTTTATGGGCTTCCTAGCATCGGTGTCATGCTTGATACTTGGAGTGCGGCCACTATCGCATTTAGCCTAAACGTGGGCGCTTATGCCTCTGAGTCTGTAAGGGCTGCCATACTTTCTGTGCCAAAAGGTCAGTGGGAGGCTGCCACATCGCTTGGCATGACGCACTATCAAATTTTAAAGCATATCATCGCACCTCAAGCAGTAAGGATCTCTCTGCCACCGCTTTCAAACACATTTATAGGCCTTGTTAAGGACACTTCACTAGCAGCTTCTATAACGATGGTAGATATGTTTATGGTCGCTCAAAGGATCGCAGCAAGGACCTTTGAGCCACTCATCCTCTACATCCTAGCAGCGCTCATCTATCTAGTGGTTTGCACGCTCTTAACATATCTTCAATCAAGGCTTGAAAAAGCTGTCTCAAGGTATGTCTAATGGCTATAAATTTTAAAAATATAAGCAAATCTTACGGCGATCATTTGGTGCTAGATAACATAAACACAAGCTTCAAAGAAGGACAAACGACCGTGATCGTTGGCTCATCTGGTTGTGGCAAATCAACGCTTCTTAGATGCATAAATTTACTTGAGATCCCACAAAGTGGCATTTTAGAAGTAGATGACAGAGCTGTAAATTTTAAAGAGAAGCTTAGCTCAAAAGAGCTTTTAGAAATTCGCAAAAAAACAGGCATGGTTTTTCAAAGCTTTAACCTTTTCCCACACCTAACAGCGCTTCAAAATGTCACAGAAGCTCCGATCTACGTTCAAAAAAAGGATAAAAACGAAGCAATAAAAGAAGCAAAAGAGCTTTTAGCTAAAGTGGGGCTTAGCCACAAAGAAGATACCTATCCAAACAGGCTCTCTGGCGGACAAGCACAGCGCGTGGCCATCGCTAGAGCCCTAGCTGTAAATCCATACTTTTTACTGCTTGATGAGCCTACAAGTGCGCTTGATCCAGAGCTTGAGGCTGAAGTTTTAAAGGTCATCTTATCTCTTGCAAAAGAGAAAAAGTCTATGATCATTGTCACTCATAATATGAATTTTGCTAGAAAGATAGCTGATAGAATTTTATTTTTAGATAAAGGTGTGATCGCATTTGATGGGTTAGTAGATGAGTTTTTCAATAGCCAAAACGAAAGAATAAAAAGCTTCATCTCAGCTATGGATATATGAAAATTTTAGCTAGAAAATCTAGCTAAAATTACATTAAGCAAAATGAGGTTTTATCTGCTCGATCCAAGCTGAAATTCTACCCTCAGTTTTATCACTTTGGTTATCAGCATCAAGTGCTAGACCTACAAATTTTCCATTTCTTACAGCATCAGAGCCATCAAATGTATATCCATCAGTGCTAACCTCACCAACTACTTTTGCGCCAGCTTTTACGACCTCATCGTAAAGCTTTGCCATGCCGTTACAGTACTCATCAGAGTAGCTCTCGCTATCGCCCATACCAAAAACAGCAACCGTTTTGCCGCTTAGATTTAATGCTTTAAAATCAAATGCATCCCAATCATCTTGAAGATCACCACTGCCCCAGGTTGATGTACCAAGGATGAGCTTATCAAAGCTATTTAGCTTCGCTGCATCTACGTCAGCAACGTTTAAAAGCTCATTTTCAAGGCCTAGACCCTCACTTATAAGTTTTGCTGCATCTTCGGTATTTCCCATGCTGCTTCCATAAACTATACCTATCATTTTTATCCTTTTTAAAAAATTTTACTAATAATCGTATAAGGCACGAGCTTGATCAAACCTCTCGCATAACAGTGCCTAACCTCAACGTGTCGCCTAAATTCCTCATTTCTAGGAAAAACGATATAAACCATCTCGCACTCGTGACAAAGCACACCGACAGCTCTATCTATATCGTCGTTTAAATTTCTCATATCATCAAAGCTCACTTTTTTAAAGCTTGGCATGACGCTGAGCAAATTTTTACCATCTTTTTTGACCGAGATGACACCGCTATTTAGCATGACCTCTTTGTCTTGATGGCGGAGGCGTATTTTATCATAAACAAATTGACAAAACATCTGTGCCGCATCGATACAAAACTCAAATTTTCCACTTGCATAAAGCATTTTTATCATCTTTGCAGCTGCCATTTTTGGCTCTTTTACTATAAATTTGATCTTTGAAAAGTCGCCTTTTAAATAAGCATTTATGATGATATTTGATGAAAAACAAAAGCGATCTGCTGGCTTAAAATTTAGACATTTCTCACGAAGTAGGAAATTTACCCTAGCCTCAAAAATTTCTTTGAAATTTAGAAATTTAGCGTAAGAAAGCGGAATTTTTAGCTCACTTTCTACGCCAGAATTATAAAGTGCAATAAAAATTTTTGCACGTGAAAGCCTATCAAGCTTTGCAAAAATATTTGGAGTTATTTCGCCAATATCTGATAAAAGCCCGAATCTCATTGATTATTCTTTGCATCCAAATTCCTTATCTAGCCCAAAGACCTTGCAGTACTCGCAAAATACGCAACTAACGCTTCTTTTTGCACAAACAATTGGAATATTTCTCTTTTTTGCTTGAGTTTTAATCGTCTTCATCGTATTGTGGTTTAAAAAACTAGTAAGCATCACCACGCACTCAGTATCTTGAGGGATTGGCTTGCGATTTACGCGGTTTTCATTTCTAGCATCCCAGTGTTCTATCTTTTCAGCTCCCAAATCATGTAAAACTGCCTTGATAGGCGTTATCTCATCTGCACCGATAACTAAAACTGACATAATAAGCTCCTAAAATTTATTCATTTTATGATAATGATTATAAGGAAGCTTAACTAAAATTTTTCTTAGTTATGATATTTATTATCACTTATATGTAGAAATTTGTAACGTTTTGCTTAGATATTTAAACATCTAAATTCTCTTAACCTTAGATACCGCAAACAAAAATATAATAAGTCCACTTGCGGCAAAAAAACTACCGACATTGCCGATATTTTGCTCGCCTAAATGAACTATCGTTTGATGCCCTATTAGCGCCCCTGCTCCGATACCTATGTTATAAATAGCTGAAAATATCGCCATTGCAGCATCAGTAGCGTTTGAGGCTAAATTTAGCACTTTTATTTGAAAACTCATATTTACACCAGCTATGCCAAGCCCCCAAATAAAGGCCAAGACTAGCATTAAAACTTCATTTTTAGCAATAAAATTTAACAAAAGCAAGCAACATAAAATAAGCATAATAGAAATTGCTGAAAATGCATTTGGAATGAGCTTATAAAATTTAGAGAAAAGCAGGCTTGCGACTACACCAGCAACGCCAAATATAAGTAAGAATATTGTGATAAATTTTCCATCAAAGCCACTGATATCTTTTGCAAATGGCTCAATGTAGCTATAGGTGCTAAAATGCGCGCTTATGATAATTGCAGTTAGTAAAAATACGACCATCAAAAGGCCATTTCTTGCAAGCTCTGGCAAGCTTTTAAGTGAGCCTGAGTTTTTACTTGGCAGAAGTGGCAAAATTTTATATAGCCAAATTCCAACACCAACAGCAAAAATTCCGATCAGTTCAAAGGTCACACGCCAGCCAAGTGCGTCACCTAAAATTCTTCCAAGTGGCAGACCAAGTATCATCGCTAGCGATGTACCAAGAGCTAGCAATCCAAGAGCTTGCGAGCTTTTATTTATCGGAGCTAGCCTAACAGCAAGTGAAGCAGTGATAGCCCAAAAAATGGCATGAGCAATAGCTATCATCAACCGAGCAATAATTAAAATTTTAAAATTCCAAGCAAAGGCGCAAAGCGTATGAGCTACAACAAATACGATAAAAACCTTTAAAAGAAGAGATCTTCGTTCTAAATTTGCAGTCAAAAGCATAAGTGGCAAAGAAAGTATCGTGACGCTCCACGCATAAATCGTGATGATAAGACCGGTATCAGCCGTGCTCATATCAAAGTCTTTTGCAATATCACTTAAAAGTGGTACTGGGACAAACTCAGTAGTGTTAAATATAAAAGCACAAAAAGCAAGAGCTATAACCCTTAAATAGGCTACCCTATGAACACTTATCAAATTTTATCCTTAAATTTTTTCATTAAGGTAATGGAATTTTGCTTAAAGTTAGTAATTCAAAAGGCAAAATTCTCAGAATTTATTAATGACATAGATTAATAGTAGATTTTGGAAACTATCTCTATAATAAAAGATTTTTAAAAATCGTAAGAAAATTTAAGGCGGAAAAATGGCTAAAATAATGAAAACTATGGACGGAAACGAGGCTGCGGCGCACGCGGCTTATGCATTTACGGAGGTTGCGGGCATCTACCCGATCACCCCTAGCTCGCCGATGGCCGACTACACCGATATGTGGGCGGCTCAAGGCAAGAAAAATCTATTCGGTATGCCGGTTAAAGTAGTCGAAATGCAAAGCGAGGGCGGAGCTGCCGGCACCGTGCACGGCTCGCTGCAAGTAGGCGCGCTAACTACCACATACACGGCTTCGCAAGGCCTTTTGCTAAAAATCCCAAACATGTACAAAATCGCGGGCCAGCTGCTACCGGGCGTCATCCACGTGAGCGCGCGCTCTATCGCGGCTCAGGCGCTTTCTATCTTCGGCGATCATCAGGACATCTATGCCTGTCGCCAAACGGGCTTTGCGATGCTGGCAAGCGGCTCCGTGCAGGAAGTCATGGATATCGCGGGCGTCGCGCATCTAGCGGCGATCAAGGGTCGCGTGCCGTTTTTGCACTTTTTTGACGGATTTCGCACGAGCCACGAGATACAAAAGATCGAGGTGCTTGACTACGCGCACTTTGATAGGCTTCTTGACCGCGAGGCGTTGCAAAAATTTAGAGACGAGGCGCTAAGCCCCGAAAACCCGAAAACTCGCGGCACGGCTCAAAACGACGACATCTACTTCCAGACGCGCGAGCTAGCTAACCGCTACTATGACGCGGTGCCTGATATCGTGGCTGAGTATCTAAAAGAAATTTCAAATATCACGGGACGCGATTATCGTCCGTTTAATTATTACGGCGATCCGCAGGCTACTCGCGTCGTGGTCGCGATGGGATCGGTTACGCAAACTCTCGAAGAGGTAGTCGATCACCTGCGCGCAAAAGGCGAAAAAGTAGGCGTGCTAAAAGTACATCTATACCGTCCGTTTAGCCTAAAATACCTCTTTGACGTGATGCCTGAGACGGTAGAAAAGATCGCCGTGCTAGACCGCACGAAAGAGCCCGGAAGCCTCGGCGAGCCGCTATATCTGGACGTCAAGGCGGCATTTTACGGACGCAAAAATCAGCCAGTGATCGTGGGCGGCCGCTACGGTCTGAGCTCAAAAGACGTCGATCCTGCGCAAATGCTAGCCGTCTTTGAAAATCTAAATTTAAGCGAACCTAAAAACGGCTTTACCGTCGGTATCGAAGACGACGTGACCTTCACCTCGCTAAAAGTCGGCGAGAAAATTTCGCTAAGCGACGCAAGCGTGAAAGAGTGCCTATTTTACGGCCTTGGCGCGGACGGTACCGTTGGGGCAAATAAAAACTCCATCAAAATCATCGGCGATAAAACCGATCTTTACGCGCAGGCGTATTTTGCCTACGACAGCAAAAAATCGGGCGGCTACACGCGCTCGCATCTGCGTTTCGGTAAAAACCCGATCCGCTCGACCTACCTCGTCTCAAATCCGCACTTCGTCGCCTGCTCGGTCGCGGCGTATCTTGAAATTTACGATGTCATAGACGGTATCCGCGAGGGCGGCACGTTCCTGCTAAACTCGATCTGGGACGCCGAGCAGACGGTTGCTAAGCTACCGAATAAAGTAAAGAAAATTTTAGCCGCCAAAAAGGTAAATTTCTACATCATCAACGCTACTAAGCTAGCTCGCGAGATCGGGCTAAAAAACCGCACGAACACCATCATGCAGTCGGCGTTTTTTAAGCTCGCCGACATCATCCCGTTTGCCGACGCGCAAAAATATATGAAAGAGTACGCGCACAAAGCCTACGCCAAAAAGGGCGAAGCGATCGTAGAGATGAACTACAAGGCCATCGATATGGGCGCAGACGGGCTGGTTAAGGTCGCAGTCGACCCTAGCTGGGCAAATTTGACGGATGACGCGAGCGCGGAGGAAAAATACGTCGGCGACGAATTTATAGAAAAAATCGTCAAGCCTATAAACGCCGCCAGGGGCGACAGCTTACCCGTTTCGGCGTTTGTTGGCTTTGAGGACGGACACTTTAAATCAGGAACGACGCAATACGAAAAACGCGGCATCGGCGTCATGGTGCCAAAGTGGATCGAGGGCAACTGCATCCAGTGTAACCAGTGCGCCTTCGTCTGCCCGCACGCAGTGATCAGGCCGTTTCTCATCGACGAAAACGAGCTCGCCGCCGCGCCGCAAACCGTGCAAGATCACGTCCTAGACGCCAAAGGCAAAGAGGTAAAAGGGCTAAAATACAAAATCCAAGTTAGCCCGCTTGACTGCACGGGCTGCGAACTGTGCGCTCAAATTTGCCCGAGCAAGGAAAAATCGCTCGTCATGGTACCTCTAGCCGAGGAAATGGAGAAAAACGAGCAGGAAAACGCCGATTATTTATTTAAAAAAGTAACCTACAAAGACGACCTAATGAGCAAAGATAGCGTCAAGGGCGTTGGCTTTGCTCAGCCGCTATTTGAGTTTCACGGCGCATGCCCGGGATGCGGCGAGACGCCTTATATCGGGCTTGTCACAAGACTGTTCGGCGACCGTATGATAGTGGCAAACGCGACCGGTTGTAGCTCGATCTACGGCGGTAGCGCGCCTTCGACGCCTTATACGACGAACAAAGAGGGCAAGGGCGTAGCGTGGGCAAATTCGCTGTTTGAGGATAACGCGGAGTTTGGTATGGGCATGAACGTCGCGGTAGAGACTCTGCGCCACCGTGTCGAAGACGTCATGCTACGCACCAAAGACGCCGCGCCAAATGCCCTAGCCGCACTATACTCCGACTGGATCGCGCACAAAAACGACGGCGAGAAAACGACGCAAATCGCTAAAATTTTAACGCCGATTTTGGAGCAAAATTTAGACGTAGAGGGTGTGAAAGAAATTTTAGAGCTAAAAAGATACCTCGTCAAAAAATCCCAGTGGATCATCGGCGGCGACGGCTGGGCCTATGACATCGGCTTTGGCGGTCTTGATCACGTACTAGCTAGCGGCGAGAACGTAAACGTGCTCGTGCTTGACACCGAGGTGTACTCAAACACCGGCGGCCAAAGCTCAAAATCAAGCCGCGCGGGCTCCATAGCGCAGTTTACCGCTAGCGGCAAGCCGATGCAAAAAAAAGACCTAGGCTACATCGCGATGACCTACGGAAATATCTTCGTTGCGCAGATCAACTCAAACGCGAGCCAAGCAAACACGATAAAAGCCATCGCCGCAGCCGAGGCCTATGACGGACCTAGCCTTGTAATCGCGTATTCGCCGTGCATCGCGCACGGTATAAAAGGCGGCATGGCGCTCTCGGGCGGTCAAGGCGAGCTAGCGACGAAATGCGGCTACTGGCCGACCTACGTATACGATCCGCGCCTAATCAAAGAGGGCAAAAACCCACTCAAAATGACCTCAAAAGAGCCCGACTGGTCGCTTTACGAGGAGTTTTTGCTAAACGAGGTTCGCTACAACTCGCTTAAAAAAACTAACCCGCAGCACGCAGACGAGCTGCTAGCTAAAAACAAGGCCGACGCGCAAAGACGCTACCGCCAGCTAAAACGCCTAAGCTTAGCTGATTTTAGCGACGAGGTCGAGTCTGGCACGCCTGAGAGCGCCGAGGATGCCTCTGCTGGTACCGCAGCCGAGTAAGGAGCAAATTTCTCTCGCCTAAATTCGACGGGCGAGAGAAAATTTCCGTAAATTTAGCCGCTCGTTCGGGCGGTTAAATTTGCTTTCAAATTTGAAATTTTAAATTTAACGCAGCAAATTTAAAAGGCGCAAAATGAGCCAAACCCATCCTTTTAAACCGATTTTCGATAAAAACTCTAAAATTTTAATCCTCGGCTCCTTCCCTTCTGTGGTTTCTCGTAGATTCGGCTTTTACTACGCAAATCCGCAAAATCGCTTTTGGCGGGTACTGGCCGGGATTTTAAACGCTCCGCTGCCTACAAGTACGGATGAAAAGATAAATTTCCTTCTAGCTCACCGCATCGCTATCTACGACGCTGCGATCTCGTGCGAGATAAAGGGCTCGAGCGATGCTAAAATGACTGCCGTCGCGCCTGCAAATTTAGAGCCGATCTTCAAAACCGCAAATATCACGCAAGTCTACGCAAACGGCGGCAAGGCGCATGAAATCTGCGAAAAATACCTAAAAAATCAAATTTTAAATGCAACGGGCAAATCGCCCGTCAAACTACCCTCGACTAGTCCGGCAAATGCAAATTTTAGCTTTGAAAGGCTCGTGCGCGAGTGGACGGTCGTCGTCGAAGCGTTAAAAGACGGTTAAATTTTATCTATTTAAATTTAGCTATTTTACTTATCTGTTATCGCAAATGGCAAAATCTAAAATAAATGTACCGCCAAAATTTTAAGAAGCAAACAAAATTTTAAAAGGCTTGTTCACCTTATTGCCACTAATAGCGACATAAACCTCTAGCTAGGCACTACAGAATTTCTACGTGCAGTTTTTGTAAGAGAGTAGATGACGAGCAGCATAATAAAAACATAAAGCAAATTTGCACTTTTTTGTATTGATTGCATTGTTTCATCGTATTTTAGAGCATTTAGAGCCTTTTCATACGATTTTTTAGTGGTTTCATTTAAATTTTTGTAGCTGGTATTATTATCCATGGGTTCCTTTGAATATTTTATGTATTTTTTCACAAAATCAATTAAAGGAGTGTTTGTCCTACTATTATCCAATCTTTCTAAAATTATTTTTCTATTTTTAACTATAAAATTGATCTTATGTTCCGCTTTTATATTGGTAAAATTTGCATCCAGAAGCATATCGTCCAAGCCATTATTATTGTATTTTATTATGTATTCTTCAAATTTGCTTTCAGCTATTTTTTCCGATGTAAAAATACCAATAAACGGCGTTATTAATACAGGTTTATCCAAAAAAATAGCCATAAAAATTAAATATGCCATAAAACGCACAAAGCCAAATCTAAACAAATAAAACGACAAAGCATATAATGACACATATAAAAGTATAAAAATAACAACATAAATAGAATAATCAAAGGCATTAACTAAGCCTGGTATGATTGAAATGACATATATAAAAATTCCTATCGGTACAGTCGCCCATCGTATTTTATATTTCATGGTTAAATACAATAAACATGCTAGTAGTCCAATTAGAAAAATAGACAGTAGCAATAACATCAATATTTTAGGACTATCAATCATTGCTTTCAACAAAAAATTATCTAAAACCCAAAAAGACAATCCATACACAGCAATACTTAGAATAGTAAAGTTTATTATCTTAAATAAATTTGTGTGATGATCACTGGTATTTCTATATAATTTTAGCGTTATCAAATCTAAAAAAAGCTCGATACGACTTTTGCTTTTGGGCTTGGCTTCTATTTCATCGACAGATTTTACTTCTTTGCTATTTTCGCTATTTTTAGCCTTTGCATTTTCAAGAGTAAATTCCAGCTCCAACTCTTTACAGTATAGTTCTAGGCGGTGAAACAAGCTTGCGTCTAGCGCATTACCTTTGTTATTTAAAGCGTATTTCATGAGTCTAAACCCGTCCCTAAAGTCATTTGTTGCACTTATATTGTTGATGCTTTTATCGCGTTTGATTTGAGTCTCGATAAGCTCTTTTAGCTCTTCGTAAGTAAAATCCGTTTTTGCATTTACGAAATTTAAAGCGCCATTAAAAATAATTGATGAGAAATTAACCGGTTTTTTAAAAGCGACACTATAAAAGCAAGCGACTTTTTTAAAATCAGCCTCGTGAAAATCGACAAACTCCTCAAAAACTCTATTATTAAAATAAGCATTATCTTGAAAAGTAGTATTGCTAAAATTTACATCTTTTCCAAAAGTAAGATTTATGTCTGTTTTAAAGTCTGCTTTAGCTTTAAATTCGGCATTTTTAAAAATTGCCACGCCTTTAAAGTTTGCATTTAAAAACCGTGCCTCATCGGCGAAAGTAGCAGAGCTAAAGTCTGCATCTGCCTTAAAAACGGCATTTGTAAAATATGCTTTTTCGTTGAATTTCGCATTTGAAAAGTCGGCTTTATTTTCAAAAGTTGTTTTCGTCAGTATTGCTTCGCTAAATTTAGTTCCACGAAATTGCGCCTTTCCTTTAAATTTTGATTTATCTAAATTTACTACGTAATCAAATTTGGCTTCTGTAAAAATTAAGTCGCCCTCAAAACAAGCTTCTTTGAAAAGCATTTCGCAGTTAATTATACTCTTATTAAAACTTAGCTTTTGGTTAAATTTGGCATTGGTAAAATTTATATTTATCCCGTCAAACTGCCTTGCGTGCAAATTAAGCTCGCAATAAAATTCGGCACTTGAGAAATCTAGAACGCTAAATTTCCCTATATCCATAGTAAATTTTTGTTTAAAATAGGCGGCTTCAAATTTTACCTCTCCCAACTCATTTTTTGTATCTAATTTAAAAGATTTATTAAAGATACTACTTGCAAAGGATATATCTTGTCTAGCGTTTTTGGATATGAAATCGCTGTTAAACGTGCATGCATGAAAATACGCATATCCGTCTACGTAAACTTCTTTTGCAAATTCACATCCGCCAAACGCGCTGTTATTGCTGATGTCGCGTAAAAATACTTCGTTTTCAAATTCGCAAGAGCTGATGTTGGGAAATTCAGAGTTGATAGCTATAATAGCTTGCTTGATTTTGTTTAAATTTTTTATATCTTTTTGATTTCCTATAAGGCAGTCTTGTAGGATTATATTTGGTTCATCGCTTTGTAGATACTTTTCTAAATTTATATTATTTTCTGGATTTAGATCCGAATCAAAGACAAAATAATAAAAAATGAAAAAAGATTGACCGTCATATTTGCATTTTTTAACCCAATACTGTTTTTTGGACCGCTCTAGTGCATTAAAAGGATATATATTTTCGCTAATAATTTCAAGCACTTTAAGTCTTTTAAGATCATTTTGCCCAATCTCTTCTCTTGGCGCTTTCAAAATTTTATCTATATCTAAACCCATTTTTAAACCTCGCTATCAAGCACATGCTAAAAATTTACATTATGCGAAATACTATCAAAAACCAACTTGTAAATTAATTATCAATAAATAAAAACAAACAACGGATTTTAGCCTCATCTTCACCTTAAATTTAGTTTCAAATTTTAAAATCACCAAAATCAAACAAAGCAGGGAAAACCATGAAAATCCTAAAATTTCTATTTTTACTTCCGCTTCTAGCCATCGGTGCGCAAGCGCTGGAGCCAAAAGTCGTAATGAAGCCTGAAGCGAGCCTAAAAAACGGGCTTTACTACGTAAAAGGCAAGCCCTACGACGGCACGCTAAAGATGCTTCGATACAGCGTCGAGGACCTATATGACGTAAATGCGATGGGCATGGTCTATCCGAGGCTAAAGCCCCTGCCGCCCACGCTCATACGCGAGATAGACGTGCAGGGCGGCACGGCGGTGCGATACAGGATTATTTTGACGGCAGAGACAAACCCTCAAAGGAATATCCCCTAAAAAACGGCGTTCGCGAGGGCACGGCTAAGCACTACCACGCAGATAGCGGCGCTCTGATGGGCGAGAGCGAATACAAAAACGGCGTCCGCGACGGGCGTTATCGCCGCTACTACTTTGACGAGGGCGGCGCGTTAAAGCAGGAGGGCTTTTTCAAGGCGGACAGGCGAGAGGGCATGTTTACCGACTACTACGTTAGCGCGCGCAGCCCATACGTCGGCGGGATGCGAAACGGCGAGGACGTCGACTACTACAAAAGCGGCAAAATCCGTGGCGTGCGAACCTACAAAAATGACAAACGAGAAGGCGCGGAAAAATGGTACTACGAAAGCGGCGCCGTGGAGGAGACGGGCGAATACAAAAATGACCGCAAAAACGGCGTTTGGAAGCGATTTTACGAAAACGGCAAAACGCGCGTGGTAGAAAATTACAAAGACGGCGAAAAGGACGGCGTCGCGCGCGAATACTACCCAAGCGGCAAGCTACGAGGCGAATACGAGTACAAAGACGGCCGCCAAACGGGCGCAGGGTTGGACTACTACGAGAGCGGCGCCCCGGCTGCCAAAGTGATGTTTAAAAACGGGCGCTATCACGGGCTGTACGAGGAGTATCACGAAAACGGAAAGCTAAAAGCCAGAGTGATGTTTGAGGACGGGCTGGAGGTCGGCGAGGCGCGCCACTACTACGCAAACGGCAAACTCGAAGCCGAGGGGGAGTTTGAGCGCGGTAGGCTCATCCGCGCCAAAAAATACGACGAATCGGGTAAGCTAATCAGCGATAAGTCTGATAAAAACGGACTGCCGAGGGAGTAAATTCGGCTAAATTTATGCCTTTGCGGTTTAAATTTGCTCTTTAAATTTTAGCTTTTAGCCGTAAATTTAACATTTATATCGCTTTGGCTGGAAATTTGGTGCGCAAAGCTCAAAAAAACGGCGAAGCGATAAAAATCTGCGAAATTTTATAAATTTTGCTGCGCGAAACGACTACGCGCAGACGGCGCTTAAATTTCACTGCGCGAGATTAAAGCGCTAAAACGTAAAGCGGCGATATTTGCGCGGGCTGGGGCGGGGACTAGATGAGATTTGACGACAAAACGCAGGTTTTTGCATTTGCTGGCGTAAAACGGAGGCGGTTTGGGCGTCAAGCTAGCATTTAAAAGATGCCGAAGCGACTCTGGCAAAGCACTCCAAAACGTAGGCGCGAGACTTGCGGACGCGAACGGGTAAAATTTGCAGGCGATTTTACCTTGCAAAAAATAAAACTTTGCCAAACCGAAAAGCCGTAAATTTAATCCGCCCGCGCGAAGTAATCAAAATGCCGCTTTTAGCCGATAAAATTTACGCGCAAATTTAGGTCGCTAGCGCGCTAAAATTTGACCACATTTTCGTCGCAGGCTAAAAAATTATGCGGTTTAATTTATGCTCGTTATTTTAGGCGGTTGCAGCCGAATTTAACGCAGCGAGCTAAATTAAATTTATAGCAAATTTAATTTAAAACCGTAAAATCGCCGAAATTTAAGGAGCAAATATGAAAAAAATCGGCCTAATCGGCGGGATGAGTTTTGAGTCCACAGTAACGTATTACGAGCAAATAAATCGCAAAATAAACGAGCGCTTGGGCGGCCTTAGCAGCGCGGAGATACTGCTAAGCAGCGTAAATTTCGAGGAGATCGAGGCCTGCCAGCGCGAAAACAGATGGGAGGACGCGGGCGAAATTTTGGCGCGGCACGCTAGGATTTTACAAGGTGGCGGGGCTGATTTTATCCTCATCTGCACAAACACGATGCACAGGTGCTTTGACGCCGTGCAAAGCACCGTTAGCGTACCCGTAGCGCACATCGCGGACGCCACGCTAAAAGCGCTAAAAAACGCAGGCGTCGCCAAGGTAGGGCTACTCGGCACCGTTTATACGATGACGCAGGATTTTTACAAAAGTCGGTTGATAGAGGGCGGCGCGGAGGTGCTTTTGCCAAGCGCGGGCGATATGGCTGAAGTAAATCGCGTAATCTTTGAGGAGCTTTGCTACGGCAAAATCGCGCCTAGCTCAAAGGCCAATTTCTTGCGCATCATCGAGGATTTTAGGTCGCGCGGCGCGCAAGGAGCGATACTTGGCTGCACCGAGATAGGCATGCTGGTATCGCAGGCGGATACGGATGTGCGGCTTTTTGATACGACGCAGATACACATTGACGCGGCGGTTGAGGCGGCGTTGTCTATGCTTAATCAAAACGGTCGCTAAACGAAGGAAATGACTTAGCCGAGCGGTAAGTAAGGTTGTTTAATAAAATCCACTAATTTTAGTTGCTTGCTAAAAATTTTACCGCTTCATAAGCGTTTTGAAAGATTAAATCCGAATGCTCTTTTAGACTTTGCGCATCCGCGTATCCGCAAGTTAGGCCGATACCTTTGATGCCGGGTTCTTTACCGCCATTAGATCCATCTGCGTATCGCCTATCATAAATGCGTTTCGCTTATCTTTTCCAAGTTTTGCAAGAGCTAAATTTACGGGCTCCGCGTTAGGTTTTGGATTTAGCACGTCGTCGCGGCCTACCACCACTTTTATAAAATTTAAGACCCCTAAATTTTTAAGCAAAATCTCCGAAAATTTCGACGTTTTCGTAGTAACTACGCCGACATCGGCAATACTAGATGCCAAACCTACGGCATCTTTTGCAAACGGCAAACTCGAAGCCGAAGGGGAGTTTATGCACGGCAGGCTCGTGCGCGCTAAAAATACGACGAATCGGGTAAGTTAATCAGCGACAAGTTTGATAAAAACGGACTGCCGAGGGAGTAAATACTAAAATAAGTTGCTACTGGCATCATTTGAATTTTTACCAAACCAAATATTTACGTCCTTTTTTATTTTGAATATTTTAATTAGCTTTAAATCACACTACAATAGTCGTACTTAATATTAAAATTTTTATATTTATCTTTTGTATCTTAGTCATAAAAGCAACAATTTCATTTATAAAATCGATAATATTTTTATAAATAAAAGCGAAATTTCAATATAACAAGTAGTATAATTGCAAGCATATAAATATTATTTTTTATATTTTAAGTGTATTTTGATTTTTGTATTCTGGTTTTTAAATATCTTAATAAGGAGCAAAAATGCATACTCTTGGTCTAATCATAGCTCTACTTACGCTTTTTGTTGTAGGCTGGGCGATTTTAAAAGGCAAATACGCCACTTTCGTTCTCTTGCTCTCTGGCGTTATCATGCTTGTCTCTTCGGTCATTCTTGATACGGGAAAATTTTTACCAGAAAAGGTAAAGAGCACTGGAAATTCCTTGCTAGATGTAGTTGAGTTTATCCGCTATATGCTCTCAAATAATTTTTCGCAACTTGGACTTTTAATTATGTTAATGGTCGGTTTTGCAAGTTATATGACTCATATCGGAGCAAATCAAGCCTTTGTAGGCATCGCCACAAAAAGGTTTAAAGCCATAAAAAGCCCATATTTTATGATATTCATAGCTTTTTGCGTAGCAAAACTTATAAGCATGGTAATAACCAGTGCGGTTGGACTTGGTGTACTTTGTCTTGCGCTTCTTGGACCAATTCTTATATCACTAGGGCTAAATAAACTAAGCGTTGGTAGTATTTGTGCGATGAGTGGAGCTAGCTCAATGGTACTTCTTGGCTCATCAACAGCTGCCGCTGCAAAAGCAACTGAACTTGAGGTACTTGATTATGTTTTTATCTATAAAATTCCAGCAGCTCTTCCAACTGTGCTCGTGATCGGCATTGCATTAGTTCTTTGGAATAGATACTTAGACAAAAAAGAAGGTTGGGTTTGTAGCGAGCATGTAGGAGAGAGCATTAGTTTTGACGATAAGGTGGATGTTCCAAAAGAGCAAGCACCTATGATCTATGCTCTTTTACCATTTTTACCGATGATTTTAGTAGTAGTTTTTTCACCATATTGTTTAAAAACCATAAAATTAAATATATCAAGCGTCATAATCCTTTCTATGATAATTGCTATGGTTTTTGAAGCATTTAGACATAAATTTAGCTTTGAAAAGCTTGGTGAAGGGCTAAAAGTATTTTTTAATGCCATGGCAAAAAGCTTAAGCGGTGTTGTTATGCTAGTTGTAGCAGCTGGTATATTTGCTGAAGGTTTTAAAGCTCTTGGTATGCTTGATGCTATTGTAAATTTGGCAAAAAGCATAGGTTTTGGAGGGCTTGGCATGTCTATACTTTTTGTATTTATAACAACCATCGTTACAATCATAGCTGGCTCAAATGGCGCAAGCTTTTATCCGCTTTTAAACATGGTGCCAAATATAGCTAAGAGCTTAAACATCAACTCTGTTATGCTCGTGCTTCCTATGCATCAAGCCTCCACAATAGCTAGACCACTTTCACCTGTCTCTGGCGTAGTGGTAGCCATTTCAGGTATGCTTCACATTAGCCCGCTTTCGCTAATTAAAAGATGTAGCGTGCCAGCTATTTTAGGTCTTATAAGCCACCATATATTTGTATTTTTACTATCATTTTAAGGAGAAAATATGAGATGGAGCTTTGATGATTCTTATGTAGATTTTGATAGCGAAATTTTTACCTCATCGTTTGAAAATCTAAAAGCACAAAATGAAAATTTAGTTAAATTTTTAAACAATAGCGAGCTTACCAAAGCTATCATCTCATACGAAGAAGCATACAAAGAAGCAGCTAGCCTACTCGCATTTTGTCGTTGTAAAAGTAGTGATAATACAAAAGATGAGCTAGCTAGTAAATTTGAGCTAAAAATAAAAGAGCAAAAAGCTAAACTTGATACGGCAAAGGAGATACTTTTTGATAAATTTGATAGCCTAAAAAGTGATGATAAAATTTTTCAAAGTACTCAATTTAAACATATAAAATTTCTATATTTAGAGCATAAAAATAGCAAGAGCAAAATACGAAAAAAGAGTGAAAGAGATTTTTTTGCCAATTTAGCGCTCATAAATTTTTTTCCACTTTTTACAAATTTTAGACATCTAAATAATTTAATAAATATCTCTGCTACCAATAAAAATGCAAAAACACAAAGCTATAATCTTACAAAATGTATGGGTATATTAAAAGGATCAGATGATGAAATTTTACGCAAAAATGTGTTTGATGGTCTGAGCTCTCACTATGATAAATTTGCTGATCTCTACCTTGATGTCTTAAATATGCTTCATGGATTTAGACTGGCTAAATTTAAAGCAGCAAAAGTTGATTTTTTAACTCCAAGCCTTGAAGAAAATAAAATGAGCCTTGACACTTTAAACGCCATGCAAGAAGCCATTAGCAAAAGAGTGGAAAAAATAAGAGAATGCGTAAGAGTAAGAGCTAGCTTTTTAGGTGGCAAAAGTATGAGAAGTTGCGATCTTTTGGCACCTTATCCACTTAGCAAGCATCATGAAATTTCTCATGACGAGGCTATTAAAATCATCAAAAAAGCATTAAAACCACTGGGCGAAGATAATTTTATCGAGCTTATGATAGACAAACACTGGATAGAAAGCGATGTACGAGAAAATAAAGCTGGTGGAGCATTTTTTGTGAGTTTGCCAAAATTTAAGCAACCAAGAATTTTTACCACCTACATGAATACTCTTTCGCACTTAATCCAGCAAGCTCATGAGCTTGGGCATGCTTGGCACTACTACTTGATGCGTGATCTTCCAGTTTTAAGCGCAAATTTTCCAATGAGCTTAGCCGAGAGTGCGAGTACATTTAATGAGACTCTTTTACGAAATGAGCTAAAAAAAGATGACTCACTTAGGGTAGAAATTTTATGGCAGGAGCTAAAAAGCGCTGCAAATTTTTTACTTCATATAAGCGTTAGATATGAGTTTGAGACTGGTTTTATAAAGTTGCGACAACAAGGTCAAGTCAGTAAAAAAGATGCAAGCGATCTTTTAAAACAAGCTTGGGATAAATTTTATAAAGACAGCACGAGCGATGTTGAAGAATTTTTGCCATATTTTAAGCCACATTTTTATAAAACAGATAACTATATCTACAACTATCCTTATAGTGTCGGTTATCTGCTATCACAATTTTTTCTAAGTGAGTTTAAAAAAGATGAAGCAAAATTTTGCAAAATTTATAAACAATTTTTAATAGAGTGTGGCACAAAAAGCGTGGAAGAGCTAATAAAAAAACACTTTAAAAAAGATACAACAAAGTGCGAATTTTGGCTGATTGGTATAGATGAAGCACTAAAAAATTTAGATGAGTTTAAAAAGGTAGTGGCTGTATAAATTCGCTAGTTATCTTAAACGTTTTATTTTTTTTCGAGAAATTTTATAAATTTTTGATGGAGCATCTTCGAAAAAATGATCATCTACTATTTCATCAGCCACGCTCATAGCCCAAGCTTCATTAAAATTTTGTCCATTTTTGTTCGCACTACTTGAATAAAGCCAGTCAAATTTAGCTAAAAATTTTTCGTGCTCGCACTCTTTTACGACTCTAATAGCCTTTAAATTTGGATACAAAAATGTGGCTTTTCTTGAATGGCGTATAAAATTTTTATATTTTTTTGGCACTCTAACAAGCTCATTTAAAACGCTAAATTTTGCCGTCGTGATAAGGCAAGGTTTATTCTCATCACGCATTTTGGCCTTATTTATCTCTTTATAATCTTTACTCAAAAAGCCAGCTGTCGTATCAGTTTGTGCTAGAAATATCATATTTTTTCTCTTTTTGATAGTAAAAATATACAAGAGATTATTAGAGCAAATCCTAAAAAATCCCAAAATACAAATTTTGTTCCAAGCCAAAAGTAGCCAAAAAATGCTGCGCTTAGTGGCTCTATGCAGGCTAATAAACTAGCTTTTGCTGCGCCTATGAGCTTAACACCTATCATATAAAAGCTAAATGCAAAAATGGTGCCAAGCGTAATAACAGCAATAAATACCAGCCATTGATTTATACCATTAAGTCCAGCAAATTCCCAAACCCTCATATAGAGGCAAAGAACCACGCCACCTATTATCATGCCCCAGCCAAGCGTGAGCGCAACTGAGTATTTAGCATTTAGTCTTGCTGGAGCAAGATTATAAACACAAACACAAACGGCACTCACAAAGCACCAAAACAATGCCTTTGACGAAATGACAAGAGATGAAATTTGCGCATGTGTGCTCAGGAAAAATACGCCAAGCATGGCTAAAAATAGAGCTAAAATTTCAAGTTTTCTTGGGACGCGTTTTTCTTTTATACAAATGACCATTAAAATTAAAGCAGGAGCAGTGTATTGAATAACAGTTGCTACTGCGGCATTTGAAAGCTCAATGGAGTAAAAGTAGGCATACTGCGTCATCATAAGCCCAAGCAGGGCATAGACTAAAAACTCGCCAAGAAGCTTTATATCTTTAATCGGAGCAAAAACGGCACTTGGTTCTTTAAAAGCATAAAAAATCACAATAACAATGCCAGCTAGCATCAGTCTATATGGCACCAAAAAATCAGAATTTATACCAAGTGAAAATAGATACTGCCCACAAACCCCACTAAATCCCCAAAGGATACCACCAACTAAAGTAAGAAGTATCCCAAGACGATGAGTATTCATTTAAATTTATCTATCTTTATGAAGCTGTGCATCTTTGCCATAATACGGCGAATATGGTCCATAAAGTATGCAGTTATGGCAATCTCTTGAAAATAAATAAGCATCTGCCATCACTGCTAGATCGTATGATCTATCTGAGATGGTATTTGCTACCTGCGAGATGACGGCTGAGACTAACATGCCAAGTAGGCTACTTTGGCCACTGCTGCTATCTTCTGCTGCCATAGCACTGCCTTGCCAAAGAGTAGCGCCGCTTTTTATATCGATAAGCTTTGCTTCAAGGACAACCTTTGTCGAGCTTGAGATGACTGCATAGCTCGTACCATAATCTTTTATGTTTATGTAAAGCACACTATCAGCATGAAAAATTTTATCAAGCTTATTTAGTGGCACGGCTGCGATCTCGCTTGGCTCGGTTATGCCATTTAGCTTAAAGGTATCATTTACAAGAGCTACTGGAAATACGTAGTATCCTGCCTCACTTAGTGGTGCGACTGTATTTGCTAAAACTGCAGCTGGGCCTGAAATTTCTGTACTATCGTTTGTTGGCATAAGCACTAAGATAGAGTGAGGTCTTTTTTGTAAAAATTCTGAGTAGTCGTATGGCTCAGGCTCTTTTATAGAGCAACCCGTAAAAAATACTACCAAAAATATAGCGGCTATAAATTTCAGGCTATTTTTCATTATTTGCCCCCTCTTTGCTCTACTTTTTTTGGAGTTAAATTTTTAGAGCCTTTGATGAAATTTATATATTCCCTTGACTCTGGGAAATTTTGCACCTCTTTGTCAAAATTTGCATTTGCAGCACCTAAATTTCCATTATTTAGATATAAAAGTCCAAGGTGTGCATATACGCCAGGAGCGATCTTATAGCCCTTTTGTATTGATATCTGCACCAAATTTTCTAAGCGTGAAATTTGCTCGTTTGTATCGCCCTCTTCATTTAGATAACTATATAGCGAGCTACTATATGATCCGTCCCAATAATAAAGTGATCTTGGGCCGTTTGAATGACCGCAACCTGCTAAAAATAGTGCAAAAAGTGCGAGGCCGGCAAGCTTTATTTTACTTGCCATGCTCCACTTTCTATGCCATTTACGAGATTATTTACCGCTTCAATAATAGCTAGGCTTAAAACCTTGCCATTTAGCGTAGAGTCGTATCCTGCTGTGCCACCAAAGCCGATGATCTCTCTGTTTGAAAGGGTGTATTCGCCAGCACCACTAACTGAATAGACAACCTCGGCTGTTTTGGTATCAACGATATTTAAATTTACCTTTGAATAGGCAGTTTGTTGCTTGCCTTTGCCAAGTATGCCAAATAGCTGGTGATCGCCCGTAGTTTTTCGCCCAAACTCAGTCACATCACCAGTTATCACGTATCTTGCACCTTTTAGATTTTGAGCGGTTTTACTTAGCTCGCTCTCTTGTTTGATCACTTTCATATTTGATCTATCAAGCACCAAAAATCTGCCACTTTGCTGTAAATTTGTGATCAAAATACTTTGAGCTTGGTTACCAAGCCTATCTTCACCATCAGCAAATACACCATTTTGGTAAGCTGATTGATTATTAAATCGACCTATCGAAACCGAAATTTTTTGACCATTGTAAACTGTGCCGTAGCTTGCTACTTTTGGAGACTCAACAACTCTTGAGCTCTCACTCGCACATCCAGCAAAAAGAGCTGCTGTAAGCAAAACTGCACCAATTTTAAATACATTTTTCATTTTTTATCCTTTGCGACAAAATCGCTTGTATATTACTAAATTTCTTTTTAAATAGCTTTAAATTTCATCCATGTGCCTTTTAAGTATCTAATCGTAAAAAGCACCGCCTTTACAGCCCAGTCAGCAAACATTGCAAACCAAGTACCTATCATACCAAGATCAAATGTGAGCGCAAAGACATAGGCCAAGATGACTCTACAAGCAAACATACAAACTAAATTTACAATCATCGGATATTTAGCGTCCCCTGCAGCACGAAAAACGGTTGGATATGTGTAGGCAAGTGGCCAAATAAGACACATAGCGATACCGTGATACCAGACGATCTGCCTTGTTAAATTTATGGCTTCGCTTGAGAGATTATAAACCCTAAGCAGTGGCTCAAGTAAAAGCAAAATTACTGCTGTGCTAAAAAGCTGGACAATATAGATGCTTATCATCGACTTTCTTACGTAAAATTTAGCCTGAGCAAAGTCGTTTGCGCCAACGCACCTTGAGATAACTACACTAAGTCCTGTGCCTATCGCCATGCCAGGGAGTACTTGAAACATCACGATCGTTCCTCCCACGGCATTTGCAGCGATACTTGCCGTACCAAAGAGTGAAACAAGACTCAAAACAATGATGCGACCCACATAAAACATCGAATTTTCAAAGCCATAAGGCACTCCGATATTTAAAATTTTCTTGATAATCTCGTAGTCAAATTTATAGACAAAACTCTTTCTTATGTGAAGTTTTAGCCTTACATCAAGGAGTAGATAGACTATGACAAAGCAAGCGAGCACCTTGGCTATAAGCGTACTAATAGCTATACCTAAAATGCCAGTATGAAATGTATAAATACTAATGGCAGTTAGAAGTACATTTAATAAATTTGCAGCCGCCATAATATACATAGGAAGCTTGGCATTTGACATCGTACGAAAGATCGCCGCAGCTGCTGCATAGACAGCCAAAAATGGCGCGGAAATGGCCGAGAAAACAAGATAGTGGCTAGCATCATGCCTTACTTGCTCGCCAATATCGCCAAAGACATAATCTAGGATAATATCTTTTAAAACTATGATGACCGCTGCGATAAAAAGGGCAAAGATAAAACTAAACCATACGAGCTGATTTGCTGTGATTTTGGCATTGCCACTTTGTTTATTACCAAGATACTGGCTAGCAACCACTGAGCCGCCAGTAGCGATGGCTGTAAAAATGCTGATAAAAAGTGCCATGACAAATTCCACAAGACTAATCGCACTTACAGCGCTTTCACTAACACTTGCTGCCATTAGCGAGTTTGCAAGCCCTAAGCTATACTCTAAAAACTGCTCAACTGCAATAGGGAAAAATAGCTTCGCAAGGTCAGCATTTGAGAAAAATTTTGTATTTTGATCTTTGATTTTGTTTACCATGCTTCCCCTAAGATAAACTTAAAAATTTTAATATATTTAAGCCAAGATCTGCTTTTTGCAAATCCTGACTTAAAAATTTTAGTGTCTTGAAAGATAATTTGTATCGTAGTTATTGCTTAAAAAGTCTTTATTTTCCATCATAGCGATGTGAAAATCTTTTGTTGTTTTGATGCCATTTATTATGAGCTGATCAAGAGCTACTTTCATCTTATGGATCGCCCTATTTCTATCAGTGTCCCAAACCACGAGTTTGCCGATCATACTATCGTAATACGGCGGTATCGAGTAGTCTTGATAGATATGGCTATCCATTCTTACATTGCGGCCACCTGGGCAGACATATTTTGTGATCTTACCAGGACACGGCGTAAATGTATTTGGATCCTCAGCTGTTATCCTGCACTCGATCGCATGACCTTTTAGCTCGATGCTCTCTTGTGATGGTAGCGCCTCGCCTTCAGCCACTTTTATCATAAGCTCGATGATATCAAGACCGCTTACCATTTCGCTCACTGTGTGCTCAACTTGAAGTCTTGTGTTCATCTCGATGAAGTAAAAGTCTAAATTTTTATCAACCAAAAACTCAAACGTACCAGCTCCCTCGTAGCCAATCGCTTTTGCCGCTTTTATGGCTGTTTCGTGAAGTCTCTCTCTTGTCTTTTCGTCAAGCAAAATAGCTGGGCTCTCTTCGATTAGTTTTTGGTGGCGACGCTGCATAGAGCAGTCACGCTCGCCGATATGAAGCACATTGCCATGGCTATCGCCAATTACTTGAACTTCGATGTGGCGTGGGTTTAGGATATATTTTTCCATATACATTGTGCCATCGCCAAATGCGCTCATAGCTTCACTTTCAGCCGACCAAAACGCTTTTTCTAAATCCTCTTCACGTTCAACCACGCGCATGCCGCGTCCGCCGCCACCTGCAGCAGCTTTTAAGATGACTGGATAGCCTATCTTTTTAGCTAGCTCTTTTGCAGCTTTTGTATCAGCCACAGCACCGTCTGAGCCAGGGATGACTGGCACGCCAGCTCTTTGCATGACTTGCTTTGCCTTACTTTTATCGCTCATCAAAGCCATCGCAGCGACACTTGGTCCTATAAATTTGATCTTGTGATGTGAGCAAATTTCAACAAAATTTTGATTTTCACTTAAAAAGCCATATCCAGGGAAAATAGCGTCTGCTTCGCTGATCTCAGCGGCACTTATGATAGCTGGGATATTTAGATAGCTATCACTTGAGCGTTCTTTACCGATACAAATGGCTACATCAGCATATTTTACGTAAAGTGCGTCTTTATCAGCTGTTGAATAGACTACAACGGCTTCTTTACCCATCTCCTTTATCGTTCGCAAAGCACGAAGAGCGATTTCGCCTCGGTTCGCGATTAAAATTCTTTTTAATTCCATTAATTTTTCTCCACGCCAAATAACGGCAATCCAAACTCAACTGGCTGTCCGTCAGAGACTAGCATCTCAGTGATCTGGCAGTCAAACTCAGCCTCGATCTCGTTCATTATCTTCATAGCCTCAATAATACCTACTACATCGCCTTTTCTTACTCTTTGGCCTACTTTTACAAATGGGGCAGCGCCTGGGCTTGGAGCAGCATAGAAAGTACCTACCATAGGAGATTTTATGCTATCTTTTGGTGAGTTTGCGGCTGGTTTTACCTCTGAATTAACGACTACATTTACAGGTGCTGGAGCTGGTGCTTGTGCTGCTGGTTTAGCAGGCGCGCAATAATCTGAAAATTTTTCAAGCTCTACCTCAAAATCACCACTTTTTATTTTGATATGATTCATCTCCATATCATTAAAAAATTCGATAAGCTCTTTTATATCTTCTTTTTTCATAGAAAATTCTCCTAAATTTTTATATAAGCGTCTAATTGTAGCGAAAATTAGATAAAAAATTTTTTTATGAAGCAAAAACGAGAACTCAAAGCTACTCTTTTTTGCTAAGTTATTTTTCAGTAATAATTATCTTAATGCCTTTAGTATCCACTAAATTTTCATCGATGATGATCTCATCTATCTTTGCTGCCCTTATCACGCCACTTTTTGGATTTTTTATACTTTTTATCGCTCCGCTTGTGCTTACATCGACACTTGAATATTCAAACGCAAGACTCGTATCCATAAAAATGCAATCTTTTACGACCAAATTTTCCACGTAGCAAAGGGCTTGCAAACTCTTTATCGTGCAGTTTATGAGCGTCACATTTTTTGAGTTCCAAGCTAGATATTCGCCTGAGATGAGGCAGTTTTGCGCTACCACATTTTCGCAGTTCCAAAAAGCATCTTTTGAAATGAGCTTTGAGTTTGTGATATGGACATTTTTACAACCATCAAAGCAGTAGTTTCCGTCTAAATTTAGCCCATCAATCTCTAAATTTTCGCTATTTGCCCCAAAGTAATCGCCTTTTGCAAAAACATTTTTTATCTTCACATCCTCACACCCCCAAAGTGTTTCGGCAGCGTCTGAAAAATTTACATTTTCTAGTAAAATTTGCGAGCTTTTTCTAAAGCTTTTTGGAGCATTTATGACCATATCCTTAAAGCTTAAATTTGTGCTGTACCACATGCCAGCCCTTGCTAGAGGCTCCAAGTATCCGCCATTTAGCGTGATATCATTTGCATACCAAAGTGGGTATTTGTAGGCAAAAACGCACTCATTTAGCTTTAAATTTGAGCTGTGCTTTAGCGGCGATTCGCCATCTTCAAAGATGCAGTTTGTAAAATTTACACTTTTTGCCCCAAACATCGCACGCTCGCCAGTAAAAATTTCTGCATTTTTCTCTTGCATTTTTGTCCTTTATTAATTTTTGCTGTTAAAATTATACTAATTTTCATCTAATTTATTCGCTTTATTAAATTTACTTTAAAGACGCAAAGCGTTATAATCGCCCAAAAAAGGAGCAAAAATGGGTTTAAAGTCAGATTCTTGGATAAGAAAAATGTCGGTTGAGAAAAATATGATAGTGCCATTTGCCGAGGAGCAGGTCGGACGCGGCGTGGTTAGTTACGGCGTTTCTAGCTACGGCTACGATATCCGCGTTGGTGATGAGTTTAAAATTTTTACAAACATCGGCGGAACCGTAGTTGATCCTAAAAATTTTGATGAAAAGAACGTGGTCGATTTTAAGGGCGATGTCTGCATCGTGCCGCCAAATTCATTCGCTCTAGCGCGCACGATCGAGTATTTTAACATGCCTGATAACGTGCTAGCGATCTGCCTTGGCAAAAGCACCTACGCAAGGTGCGGCATCATCGTAAACGTAACGCCTTTTGAGCCTGGATTCAAGGGGCACATCACGATAGAAATTTCAAACACGACGCCACTTCCTGCAAAAATTTATGCGAACGAAGGCATCGCACAGGTGCTATTTATCGAGGGTGACGAGCCTTGCGAGGTAACTTATGCTGATAAAAATGGCAAATACCAAGCCCAAGAAGGCATCACTTTGCCAAGAATTTTGAAGTGATTTTATGCCTTTGCGACCTTGCAAAGGCTAAATTTTAAACACTACTTTTATGATTTCCTCTAAACATTAATTAAAATTTGACGAAATAGAATCTAGAAAGATAAAAAAATTTTTAATAAATTTTAAAAATTTGGCATAGCTTTTGCTTAAATTTTTATAAAATACAATTTAGATTTAGCTATTTATACCCCAAAAATAGTTAGTAAAGGGTGCAATAATGTTTAATGATAAATCAATACTAATCACTGGCGGAACAGGAAGTTTTGGTAAAAAATACACCGAAATTTTATTAAAAAAATATAAGCCAAAAAGGCTAGTTATCTACTCACGCGACGAGCTAAAGCAATACGAAATGGCTCAAGTCTTTAAAGACAAAGCGATGCGTTTTTTCATCGGCGACGTGAGGGACTATAAGCGCTTAAGAACCGCAATGAACGGCATAGACTATGTCATCCACGCAGCTGCGATGAAACACGTACCAATCGCAGAATATAACCCAATGGAGTGCATCAAAACAAACATTGACGGCGCTCAAAACGTCATCGACGCCTCTTTGGAGTGTGGCGTTAGTAAGGTGATCGCTCTCTCAACCGACAAAGCTTGCAACCCTGTAAATTTATATGGAGCTACAAAGCTAGCAAGCGATAAGCTCTTTGTCGCTGCAAATAACATCGTTGGAGATAAAAAGACAAGATTTAGCGTCGTAAGATATGGAAACGTCGTTGGTTCTCGTGGATCAGTCGTGCCGCTCTTTAAAAAGCTAATCGCACAAGGAGAAAAAGAGCTTCCTATCACGCATGAGAAGATGACTAGGTTTTGGATCACGCTTGAGCAAGGTGTAAATTTCGTCCTTAAAAATTTTGAGAGAATGAAAGGTGGCGAAATTTTCATACCAAAGATCCCGTCAATGACGATGATGGATCTTGCAAAAGCCCTTGCGCCAGAGCTTGGCGTCAAGATCATAGGCATTCGCCCAGGAGAAAAGATGCATGAGATGATGATCTCAAGAGACGACGCACATCTTACATACGAATTTGATGATTACTACGTTATTAGTCCGTCTATCCAGTTTTTAACAGCCCAAGACTTCTCGACAAATGCTCTTCATCAAAAGGGCAAACCAGTGAGCGAGGACTTTGAATATAGCTCAAATACAAATAAAATTTGGCTCGATAGAGCAGGCCTTCTTGAGATGATAGGAGATGCTAAATGATCCCTTACAGCCGTCAGCAGATCACAGAAGAGGATATAAAGGCAGTCACAGATGCCTTAAGAGACGACATCTTAACAGGTGGCCAAAAGGTTAGTCAATTTGAAGAGGAGCTGGCAAAGTATGTTGGCGTAAAGCATTTTGTCGTCATGAACTCAGCCACTTCGGCTCTTCACGTAGCCTATCTTAGCCTTGGCGTAAAAGACGGCGATGAAGTGATTACGACGCCTATCACCTTTGCAGCCACTGCAAATGCGGCTTTGATGGCTGGAGCGCAGGTCAAATTTTGCGACGTAAAAGCAAATGGCAACATCGATGAAGAGAAAATTCCAGCTCTAATCACTCCAAAGACAAAGGTGATAACTGCGGTTGATTACGGTGGCAATCCAGTGGAGCTAGATAAGATCATAAATTTAGCCAAAAAACACGGCATAAAAGTGATAGACGACGCCTCTCACGCCCTTGGTAGCGTGCAAAATGGCGTAAAAGTGGGCGTTAAGGCTGATATTAGCATATTTAGCTTTCACCCAGTAAAGCCTATCACCACGCTTGAAGGCGGCGCACTTGCTACAAATGACGATGAGCTAGCAAGGCTAGCAAGGCTATATAGAAGCCACGGCATCGCTAAAACAAAGCTTTGGGATAGCGACATGAGCCTGCTTGGATACAACTATAGGATCACAGACGTAGCCTGCGCTTTGGGGCTTAGTCAGCTAAAAAGGCTGGATGGCTTTATTGCCAAAAGAAATGAGATAGCTAAATTTTATGATGAGAAATTTAGCGGGTGTGAATATTTTAAAACTATAGAAATCCCAGCAAATACAACTAGCTCAAGGCACCTATATCCAGTGCTTTTGGATGAGAAATTTTGGGATAAAAAAGAGCAAATTTTTGAAGCGCTCTTGCAAAAAGGCGTTGGCGTGCAGGTGCATTATAAGCCAACATATAAATTTAGCTTTTACAAAGAGCTACTTGGCGAAATTTCACTACCAAATGCGGAGAAATTTTATAGCGCTGAGCTTAGCATACCATGCCACCATGGCATGAGCGTGGATGATGCTAAATTTGTTGCAAGCACGCTATTTGATGTGCTAAAAAGTTTTAGCGAGTAAAAATGATCTGTATCATCCCAGCAAGAGGTGGCAGCAAGAGAATACCTGGCAAAAACATCAAAGACTTTTTAGGCAAGCCCTTAATCGCATATAGCATCGAGGCTGCGCTAAATTCTAAAGTTTTTAGCGAAGTGATCGTAAGCACCGATGACGAAATGATCGCAAATGTGGCTAGAGAATTTGGAGCTAACGTGCCATTTTTTAGAGATGCGAGCCTAAGCGATGACTACGCGACAAGCACTGACGTGATAAAAGACGCGATAAGGCGCGCAAATTCTAGCTTTAGTGACGTCTGCTGTCTTTATGCGACAGCGCCACTGATAACGGCTGAAATTTTAAAAAAGGCCGCAGGAGAGTTTAAAAGGCAGGAATGTAAATTTTTGTTTTCAGCGACTGCGTTTGATTTTCCTATACAAAGGGCGATAAAACTTGATGAAAATGCTAGAGTTAGCATGTTTTATCCGCAGTTTGAAAAGACACGCTCGCAAGATCTTGAGCCTGCTTTTCATGACGCTGGGGCATTTTATTTTGGCAAAAAAGAGGCTTGGCTGGAGTGCAGTGCTTTGTTTGCGCCACATTCAAAAGCATATTTGCTGCCAAGAAATTTAGTCTGTGACATAGATACGCTAGAGGATTTTGAGTTTACTAAGAAGCTTTATTTGATAAATAATGGAAAGATTTGATTGAAAGAATTTAAAGGACTCCCCCTGCTAAAAACGCTCGTGCGCGCCGATAGTAGCAGTAAGATAGGGCATGGGCACATCAGGCGAGATCTTTTGCTTGCTAAAAAATTTAGCGACATCTCATTTGCGTCTTTGAGGCTAGATGGTGACATTTTTGATGAGATAAACTACCCTAGATTTAGCTTAAGAAGTGGCGAGATAGATGAGCTTTGTAAGCTTATAAAAGATAATAAATTCGAGCTTCTCATCATCGATCACTACGGCTTTAGCTTTGAAAAAGAAAGAGCTATAAAAGAAAAAACTGGCATTAAAATTTTATCATTTGACGACACTTATGAAAAACATTTTGCAGACTATATTTTGAATGTAAATTTGTATGCACAAAAGGCAAGATATGAGGGGCTGGTAGAAAAGAACTGCGAGGTATTTTGTGGAAACGAGTTTTTGCTAGTTAGAGATGAGTTTTATGAAGAAGCGCAGGTAAAAAGGGAGAAAATTTACGACTATGCTATCATTCTTGGAGGTACTGATATCTCAGGGCTAAGTGCAAAAATTTCAGAAAAACTGCTTCTTAAAAAGCTAAAAACAGCTGTCATAACAACTAGCGGAAATAAAAACTTAAGCGTTCTAAAAGAGCTATCAAGCAAGAGCGAAAATTTCAGTCTTTTTGTAGATAGCAAAAGCGTGGCAAAGCTAATGAATGAAGCCAAAATGCTCATCATAACAGCAAGCTCGCTAGTAAATGAAGTTTACGTTTTGGGAGCTAAATTTAAAGCCATTTGCGTAGCTGATAATCAAAAAGAGATCTTTGCTTGGCTAAAAGAAAATGGATATGAGGCTTACTGGGGAGATGAGATTTGCTTGAGCTTATAAATTTTACCTCGCTTAATGACGAGCAAAAGTTGATGGTCTTAAAGTGGCGAAACGACGAGCGCATAGCTAAATTTATGAAAAATAAAAGCGTTGGCAAAGAGGAGCATTTTGCTTTTTTAGAGAGATTAAAGAGCATTCAAGATAAGATTTATTTTCTAGTAAAAGACGAGAGCAAATTTATCGGAGTAATAAGCTTTGTTGATATCACGAAAGAAAGTTGCGAATTTGGCGTTTATAAAAACCCAGAGTTAAAAGGTGTGGGCAAAAAGCTGCTTGATCT
This sequence comes from Campylobacter concisus, assembly GCF_015679985.1. Taxonomy (NCBI): domain Bacteria; kingdom Pseudomonadati; phylum Campylobacterota; class Epsilonproteobacteria; order Campylobacterales; family Campylobacteraceae; genus Campylobacter; species Campylobacter concisus. The sequence continues at coordinate 1,557,331 of NZ_CP049239.1, forward strand.
CATAAAAGACTACGCTTTTTTTACATTAAAGGTTGGCTCGCTAAAGGCAAAAACTTATAATAACAACGAAAAAGCGCTCGCACTTTATAAAAATTTTGGCTTTAGGATCTATGCAAAAGATGGTGAATTTAGCTATCTTGAGCTTAAAAATAAAACGGACTAACGGATGAAAATAGGAAATTTTGATACAGACAAAAAGGTCTTTATAATAGCAGAGCTCTCCGCCAATCACAGTGGCAGCCTAAAAACGGCGGTAGATACGATAAAGGCAGCTAAGCGCGCTGGAACTGACGCGATAAAGCTTCAGACATATACGCCTGATAGTTTGACTCTAAATTCGCACCTGGACGACTTTGTCATAAAAGGCGGACTTTGGGACAAGAGAAATTTATACGAGCTTTATCAAGAGGCGCTAACGCCAAAAGAGTGGCACGCCGAACTTTTTAAAGTAGCAAAAGAAGAAGGACTTGTCTGCTTTTCAAGCCCATTTTGTAAGGACGACGCCAACTTTTTAGAGCAGTTTAACCCGCCAGCTTACAAGATCGCAAGTTTTGAGGTAACGGACTATGATTTTGTAGAGTTTATAGCTAAAAAAGGCAAGCCTATTATCATCTCAACCGGCATAGCTTATGAAGAAGAGATAAGAGATGTGGTGCAAATTTGCAAAAATGTAGGCAATAGCGACATCGCTCTTTTAAAATGCACTTCAAGTTACCCAGCGCCGCTAAATAGCATGAATTTGCAAACTATAGCTGATATGAAAGAGAAATTTGGCGTTGAGGTCGGCTTTTCAGATCATACTTTAGGTGTGACAGCCCCAGTTGTTGCGGTTAGCTTGGGTGCTAGGATAATTGAAAAGCATTTTATACTTGATAAAAGCGTAAAAAGTGTTGATAGCGCATTTAGCCTTGATGAGAGCGAATTTACTCTTATGACAAAATGCGTTAGAGAGGCTGAGGAGCTTTTGGGTAAAGTAAGCTACGAGCTAGATGAAAAAGCGGCTTTAAACAGGAGATTTTCACGCTCACTTTATGCAAGCAAAGATATAAAAAAAGGTGAAATTTTTAGCGAGCTAAATATAAGGAGCGTGCGCCCAGGATATGGCTTGCACCCTAAATTTCTAAAAGAGCTGATCGGCAAAAAAGCAAAAAGAGATATAAAATTTAGCGAGAGATTAACAAAGGAGGATTTGATATGAATAACAAAAACGATAAGGCATCTAATAAAAAGGTAAAACCATCTAAAGATAATGTATCAAATATCCAAAATCCTATCTTTCAAAAAAATCTTCAAGCACTATTTCAGCAAGATGAAATTCTAGCAGCAAGGCTTTGGTCTATTGCAGGTAATGAAGACTATGAAATTTTTATAGGAAAAGATCCAATTGATATAAATTTAATAAACAAACATACTCTTAAATATATCTATGAAAATCCTGGAGCAGACATTTTAAAGCTACTTGAAGATATAGAAAGTGACTATAAACGTTATCCGATACTATTTTTTTATGGACTAGGTAATGGCGTACTCTATAAAGCACTAGCAAAAAATGAAACACACCAAAAAATCGTAGTCATAGAGCCAGAGATCGAGATCATATATCTTGTTTTAAATGTTATTGATCTATCAAACGAACTAGAAAGTGGACAGATAATACTTTTTTATTCAAAATTTGCCACCTATACACATTTTTATTATCTGGTTACAGAAGCGAAACTAAACTCATATGCAAAAACCTATGATAATCTTATGATTCATATGCCTTTTTATGATCAATTTGAAGAAGACTACATAAGAATAAACAAAGAGATTACAAGGGCATTTTCTCAAATAGTAGTTGCTCACGGCAATAGCATAGACGATCTTTTATTAGGCACAAGACAAAATTGTGAAAATTTAGTGCCCATGATTAGCAATTATTGCTACACAAGTCTTGTTAAAAAAAGATATGGTCTTATGGATACAGCTATAATTGTATCAACTGGCCCAAGCCTAGATAAACAGCTTAATACGCTTAAAAAATTTGCTCCATATGTTAGCATTATAAGCGTTGATGCCTCTTATCCAATCCTTGCAAGGCATGATATCAAGCCTGATTATGTAATGTCGATTGAAAGAATAGAACCAACTTCTAGTTTTTTTGAAAAAAAACATCCAAATATTGATGACAATATACACTTTATTGTTGCCTCAGTTACACACAAGCAAACTATTAAAAATATCTTGCCAAGAAAACTAGTACTAACTATGAGACCTCAACAAGAGGAGTATATGTTTGGTCTAAAAAGATATGGATATTTGGGTGTGGGGCATAGTTGTGCAAACATGGCCTACCAGCTAGCCTATGTCTTAGGACATAAAAATATCGTTTTCATAGGACAGGATCTAGCATTTGGTAAAGATGGAGCAAGCCATGCAAAAGGTCACGCTTTTGCACAAGCGGATGAAAATTTATATGTTAAAGCTTATGGCGGAGAGGGGGAGGTTAAAACAACATATGTTTGGACTCTATTTAAAAACCAGTTTGAAAATGACATCGCCCAATCAAGCTTAGAGAATATAAAATCATATAACTGTACCGAAGGTGGTGCTAGAATAGAAGGCACTATAGAAAAGCCGTTTTTAGAAGTAATGCATGAGCTTTGCAAAGGCAAAGAGATTAAAAAACTGCCTAATATCAAAAAAGACAGTGAAACGACGGTAAATAAAAACCTTTTAAAAGCTTATAAAGTCATACTTGCAAAGATAAAGGCTCAAAGTGAAGTCAAACAACAAATAGAAAAAGTCTTTTTAGAAGTAGTGCCTAGCATAGATAAATTGCTTGAGCTCAATAAAGAAAATAAAATAGAAAAAAAGCATTTTAATGAGCTTCTTAAAATAACAAAAAAGATAGATAAACTAAAAGATGTAATCGCAAAACGTAATTATCAAAAATATGTAGATAATATATTGCAAATTTCAGTCTATTATCAAGAACTTGAGCTTGCAAAAATTTCTGTAGCGCCAAGCGACACAACTATCCAAAAAACTAACAAACTTCTTATGTGGGTAAATATGCACAAGTACTGGATGTTCTCTGCAGCTGGCGGACTAAATGCCGACATTGAAGTTACTAAAAAAGCTTCAAAAACACTTGTTGCTGAGCTAAAAAAGAGAAAACTAATAACTAAAAATGAGATAGGAAAAGCAAAAGAAAATTTTATACTGAGTATATAAGCTAATTTGTAAGTAGAATTATTTTACTTACAGTCTTTTTATTTGGCTTACTAGTTTTAGTAAGCCTCTGTCACAATTATAAATTTATAACACAACCCATTATTAAACCACTAGAGCAAAAATGAAATAGATACATTACTATTTATTTTTAGTAGATAAAGCCCCAAAGTTAAACTCTGGGGCGTGGGTTTGCGTATTGTAAAAGCATTAACACTCTTAAGGCTTTGTTACTGCGACAAAGCCTCTATCTAAAACCTTAATGAAACTATTGTAGTAGCTTCATTACGTTTTGTTGTACGCTGTTTGCTTGACTCATAGCATAAGCACCTGATTGAGCTAGGATGTTATGTTTTGAGAAGTTAGCAGACTCGCTAGCAAAATCAACATCTCTGATTTGAGATTCTGCTGATTTTACGTTAACTTGAGTTACAGTGATGTTATTAACTGTAGCTTGAAGTTGGTTTTGAACTGAACCAAGGTCTGAACGAACTTGATCTAGTGTTTTTTGAGCAGACTCAGCGATACTCATAACAGCCATCGCACCGCGAAGTGTCATAACACCAGCAGATTGAGCTACTGATAAAGCTCCACTCATTCTTTGGAAGCCCATAGCTGTTGCTAGGGTTTTATCTATTTGTCCTCTTATATCTCTTAGAGATACTGATTGTTGAGCACCACCATTAGCAGAGAATGCTAGCGATAGTTTAGCAACGCCACCAGCATTTAGCTTGATATCTCTACCATCAAGACGAACAAGGTTTAGTCTACCTACGAAACCGGTTAAAGATGTACCTTTAGCAGCTGCACCTTTACCGCCAAGACCCTTTGAGATGTCTTTACCAGAAGCTACGATAGCACGGCCATCACGGCTTGTTAATACCATTTTGCCTGTTTCAGCATCAACAGAAGCTTCAACACCAGTTTGATCTTTTACAGAGTTGATAGCATTTACAAGTGCACCGTTTGCATCATTTGCTTTAACCTCTAGATCACCAATTTTAACACCGTTGATTGTTAAAGACTGAATTAAACCACCGCCAATAGCAGCACTTGCTTTCCAAGTAACATCAGCTGTAGCTCTAACACCAGTTCTATCAGCAACTTTGTTGATGTTCTCGGCTAGAGCGCCAAGGCCTTTACCGATACCTGTTGAGATAGTAGCAGCTGTAACGCCAACATCATTTACACCATCAACGTTTAAGAATTTAAGATTTACTGTACCCATAGCTGTAAGTAGTCTTGAACTCTCAAAACGTGTAAGACCGATCTTATCAGACGTAGTCGCACCAATACTTGCTTTAACAGTTTGGTTTGAGTAAGCACCTATTTGGAATTCTTTATTAGAGAATGTTCCGTTTAGTAGTTGCTGACCGTTAAATGAAGTAGTGTTACCGATATTGTCAAGCTCTTCCATTAGACGAACGATATCAGCTTGCAATGCTTGGCGTGATTGAGTTGTTTGGCCGTCTTGAGCTGATTGAGTAGCTTTTGTCTTGATAGTATCAAGAATTTTTAGCTGCTCGTCCATAGCTTTATCGGCAACTTGAATGATACCAATAGCATCATTACCGTTTGCAATAGCTTGACCTAAAGCTGAAGCTTGACTTCTTAAACTATCTGCAATAGATAGACCTGAAGCATCGTCTGCAGCTGTTTGAATCCTAAGACCTGAGCTAAGTTTGTTAAGTGACTTAGATAGGTCAGTGTTGTTGCTAACTGCGTTAGCGTGTGTGTTAAGTGCGTTTACGTTTGTGTTAATACGAAAACTCATTGTAAATCCTTTTAATTTTTTAGTTACGACTTCTTGTCGCACAAAAACTATATCGTGAAATTTTCTAAAAACTTTATAGGCATGAATGAAAAAATTTTTAAAGATTAACATGGATTTGATTTTTATGCCTTGATACTTTAAAAATTATTTTTGCTACAATTACGCCAAAAAATTCAAAGGCTATATATAAATGAAAAGCTTAATCATCGTGGAATCTCCCGCAAAAGCAAAAACTATCAAAAATTTTCTAGACAAAAGCTACAATGTCATCGCCTCAAAAGGACACATCAGAGACCTGCCAAAAACAAGCTTTGGCATCAAGATAGAGGACGATAAATTTACCCCAGAGTATCGTATCAGCAGTGATCACTCAGCCATCGTAAAAGAGATAAAAGAGCTCGCCAAAAGTGCTGATGAAATTTACCTCGCGACCGATGAGGATAGAGAGGGTGAGGCGATCGCATTTCACATCGCAAACGCTATCGGCAAGGAGCCAACTAGCCTACCTCGTATCGTCTTTCACGAGATCACCAAAAGTGCCATACAAAATGCTCTAAAAAGCCCAAGACGCGTCGATATGAATAGCGTCAATGCCCAGCAAACAAGGCGCTTACTTGACCGCATAGTTGGCTATAAGTTAAGTCCGCTTTTAAATTTAAAGATACAAAAAGGACTAAGCGCTGGCCGTGTGCAAAGTGCAGCTCTAAAAATAATAGTCGACCGCGAGCGTGAGATACAGGCATTTAAACCGGTTGAATATTACACGATTGATACATTTTTCAAAAAAGATTTAGACGCTGAGCTAGTTAAATTTGAAAACCAAAAGATCGAAAAGCTCACTATCCAAAACCCAGATCGCGCAAAATACATCATTGAAAATTTACAAAATGAGAAATTTAGCGTCCGTGAGATCGAGAGCAAGGATAGAAAGATCCAGCCAAGCCCGCCATTTATGACCTCAACCCTTCAGCAAAGTGCGAGCAACCGCCTTGGCTTTAGCCCTAAAAAGACGATGATGATCGCACAAAGCCTCTATGAGGGTGTGCAAACAAACGAGGGTTTCATGGGTGCGATCACATATATGAGAACAGATAGCTTAAATTTAGCCAAAGAGGCCGTCGCAGCCGCTAGAGAGCATATATTGCAAAACTACGGCAAAGAGTATCTGCCAGCCAAAGCGATAAGCTACACGACAAGCTCAAAAGGCGCGCAAGAAGCCCACGAAGCGATCCGCCCTACAAATTTAAACTTCACGCCACAAATAGCGGCTAAATTTTTAGAAAAAGACGCGCTCAAACTCTACACACTCATCTACAATAGATTTTTAGCCTGCCAAATGAGCGCATGTGTGAGCCAAACGCAAAATGTCTACGTCGCAAGTGAAAAAGGCGAGTTTAAGATAAGTGGCAGAAAGGTCCTATTTGATGGCTTTTACAAGGTTTATGGCGAGCTTGATAAGGATAAAATTTTGCCAAATTTAAAAAAGGGCGACGAGATGAGCTTGCAAAGCATAAAAAGCACGCAAAATTTCACCGAGCCACCAGCTAGGTACTCAGAAGCTGGCCTTGTTAAGAAGTTAGAGAGCCTAGGTATCGGTCGCCCAAGTACCTATGCACCGACTATCACGCTGCTAACCTCAAGAGACTACGTGAGAGTCGAGAAAAAGCAGCTCATACCAAACGAGATCGCATTTAGCATGATAGGCGTTTTGGAGGAGCACTTTAGCAATATCGTTGATAGCGAATTTACCTCACATCTTGAAGAAAAGCTCGATGAAATCGCACTTGACAAGGCCGACTGGCAAAAGGTGTTAAGCGACTTTTACTATCCATTTATGGAAAAAATTAGCGCTGGCAAAACTGGCATAAAAAGCCTAAAAACAGCCACTCCGATCGGAGAGAAGTGCCCAGAGTGCGGAAGCGAGCTAGTACTTAGAAAGGGCAGATACGGCGAATTTATAGCTTGCTCAAATTTCCCAAAATGCAAATACTCAAGAAACGTCGCAAAAGATAATGAAAAGAGCACAGAAACTGACACTGCAACGGCTGCTAAGCCAAAACGTGAGCTTAAAAAGCTTGATGTGCCATGTCCAAAATGTGGCGGCGAGATCGTCGAGAGATTTAGCAGGCGCGGTAAATTTTATGGATGTGCCAACTATCCAAAATGCGACTTCGTTTCAAACTACGAGCCAGTTGAGCAAAAATGCGACGAATGTGGCGGCGATATGATCAAAAAAGAGCTTAAAAAAGGTACATTTATAGAGTGCACAAAGTGTAAGAAAAAGACCCTTATCTCTGAAAACTAAAAATTTCTAGCCAAATTTGAGCCCCTTGAGCCTAAATTTGGCTTTTATAAATTTGGACTTTAAATGCCTGACACCACCGCTAAGCTTAGCCAGTATAAAGGGCAAAAACCTCGTCACCAACTACACTCAGTTAGAGGGTAGCTTCACATCGTAGCACCCACTTTTTGGACTTTTTGGCGAGCTTAGCGCTTTGCCAAATTTAAAAACAGATCTTTTAAAAGAGAGAGCGGAAATTTACAATAGAAAGTAATGTCATAAAATTTAAATTTTTCGCATAGTTTTTAATAAGTTTATATTGTGGAGCAAATTTTAAAATTTATAGATATACGAACGCATGCAGTGCAAAGTGCTATCACATGCACTTCTAACATGCGAAGGGCCTAGATGATTTAAAGGGGGATAAGAGGACGGCTCTTTGCTTCGCTAGCTCGCAGCTGCAAGCAGACCGTAACTCAAGCCCCCTTGTCCCCTTTGAATAAAAATAAATTTATACATTTCATCAAACTATTTTTGTAAATTCATAAACCGCCCTACTTAAATTTTAAACCTACCAAAGCTATAATACGCCCCAAAAAGGATGAAAAATGAAAACAATTATGCTCTGTGCGATATGCTCAGTCACTCAAGGAAACTGCGCCGAGGACTGCGCTTACTGCACACAAAGTGCCAAAGCTGGTGCCGATATCTCAAAATTTAAAGAAAAAAGCGTGCAGCAGGTGGTAGACGAGGCCAAAATGGCTTATAAAAACCACGCTCTTGGCTTTTGTTTAGTCACAAGCGGTGCTAGACTAAATGACAAAAAGACTGACTACATCGCATCTTTAGCAAGAGCTGTGAGCAAAGAAGTGCCAAATTTGATGCTTATCGCGTGTAACGGCATGGCCACTTATGAGCAACTTTGCGAGCTTAAAAAGGCTGGCGTTTTTAGCTACAACCACAACCTTGAAACAAGCCGAGAATTTTTCCCAAAAATTTGTAAAACACACACTTGGGACGAGAGATATCAGACAAATTTAGATGCAAAAAGAGCAGGTCTTATGCTTTGCACTGGTGGTATTTACGGCGTTGGCGAGAGTGAGGCTGATAGGGTGAGCTTTAGAGCTAGTCTAAAAGAGCTTGAGCCATTTTCGTCGCCGATAAATTTTTTCATTAAAAATGAAGCTCTAACTCTTAATCTGCCTCCTCTTAGTGCGGATGAAGCCCTAAAAATAGTGCGTGAGACCAAAAGAGATCTACCAGAAACTAGAGTCATGATAGCTGGCGGTAGGGAGAAAATTTTAGGCGATAGACAATACGAGATCTTTGAAAATGGAGCCGATGCGATCGTGATAGGCGACTATCTCACTGCAAAAGGCGAAAAAGCTAGCAAGGATATCGAGGAGCTTACAAAGCGCGGTTTTAGCTTCGCTAGTATCTGTCACTAATGCTTGCAAATTTGCTTTTCACAGGGTTTGGAGGCTTTATCGGGGCTGGATGCAGGTTTTTAGCTGGCGAGCTGCTAAAATTTAGCCACTTTCCGCTAGTTACGCTTGGCGTAAATGTGCTTGGCAGCTTTATTATCGGCGTTTTGTTTTGTCTAAATTTAAGCCAAAGCGTGAGAGTATTTCTCGTTGTTGGTATACTTGGTGGCTTTACAACATTTTCAAGCTTTAGCCTTGATAGTGTGAAATTTTTACTAGAAGGCGAGCTGGTAAAAGGCCTTTTAAATATCTTTTTAAACCTTGTTTTTTGTCTACTTGCAAGCTATCTTGGTATTTTACTTGGCAAGAGTTTATGAGAGTTTGCAAATTTAATAGAGTTTAAATTTTGCTAGATTTTCTTAATCGCATGCAGTGCTTTAGCACCATTGCATGCACTTTGAACGTGCGAGGGGATTGGGGGATTTAAAAAGGGGGATAAGGGGACGGCTTCGTAACTCGAGTCCCCTTGTCTCCCTTTTGAATAAAAGAACCTAAAATAAAAAAGTCTGTATTTTTAAAAATAGAATTTTACTATCGCGAAAATTTTAAAATTCTATTCACTCGCAAGAATTGACTACTGATTTTAGGTCTCGCAAAGCTTGCCACTAAAATCAGAGCCGAAATTACTCGTTCATGAAATTTTAAAATTTACTTGACGCTTATCTGACTTGATAAATAAAAATTTGTCGTAGTTTTTAATCGCATGCAGTGCAAAATACCGCCACATCCGCCTTTCTATCTAGCTTCTACCTTTGGCATCTGAAGCATAAAATTTCTAGCTTCGCTTAAAAGTACAGGCTTAAGCCCATCTACCAGAGTTTTTGGATCATAAATTCTCTCATATGAAAGCATTAAGACTCCATTATTTCTAAGTAAAAAGTGGATTATTTCTATATTTTTACTGCTAGTTTCATCTTTTATGAGAGCTAAAATTTGATCATTCTCTTCACTATAAAGCACCTCTTTAGCCTCTTTTATATTCTTTTTTAGCTCAGCAAGCATACTTTCACTTTTTATATTTTTGTCAAATTTCACTCTAAAGCCTACAAAATGCTCATCAAAATTTTCATTTTTTAAAAAGTAAAAACTCTCATCTTTGGCTGTATTTTTCTTATAAAAAACGCTTCCATCAAATTTAAAACTTTGAACCAAACTTAGCTCATCCCCAAAGCTAAAAATTCCAAAAAACATCAAGACAAAAAATAGAAATTTACGCATAAATTTGCACTCCAAATTTTTAAAAATTTATCGCCATTTTGCCCAAAGATCGCTTAGCTTAATCAAAAAATAACAAAGCTTTTTATACAATCAAACATTTTTAATTTAAGGATCTTTTTGCAGTTACATCAAGCTAGCGAGCTTAGTATTCTTGTCGTTTTGGCATTTATCGTCTTTGCTTCGCCTTATATTTCTAAAATTTTACGCATTCCTGTCGCTCCTGCTGAGATAATACTTGGAGCACTGGCTAGCTACATCGGGCTTGTCGGCGAAAATGAGATGTTTAAGCTAATTAGCGAAGTTGGCTTTTTCTTTTTGATGTTTCTAGCTGGTATGGAGATCGATCTTAGAATGCTTATAAACATTGACCGCAAAATTTTACGTCTGGGGCTTATCTATCTTGCACTCATCTACTCGCTAGCAACCGCACTTACATTTAGTTTTGATCTTAGTTTGCTCTATATTATCATTATCCCGATAATGGCTGTTGGCATGATATTTACGCTATTTAAAGAGTATGGCAGAGATGTAAAATGGCTAAATTTAAGCATGCTTATTGCAACTATTGGTGAGCTTATAAGCATTACGCTTTTGACATTTATAGCAGCCTATTTGCAGTTTGGAGCTAGTATAAATTTGTGGCTAACGATTGGCTATTTGATCTTATTTTTAGCTATCAGCGTGCTTAGCTTTAAAATTTTAGATGTGCTTTTTTGGTGGTATCCAGGGCTTAAAGTGATCCTTATGCCACACTATGACAAGGATGAAAAAGATATTAGGCTAAGCATTGCTGTATTTTTTTCGATGATTGCACTTATGCTTTATTTAAATTTAGAAGTTGCCTTTGGCGCGTTTATCGCAGGTATGTTTATAGCGACATTTTTTGATCATAAAAAAGACTTACCGCACAAGCTTTCAAGCTTTGGATTTGGATTTTTGGTACCGATATTTTTTATACACATAGGCTCAACCTTCAAGCTCTCAAGCCTAAGCTCAAATGAAGTGATAAAAGACGCTATTTTTATATTTTGTGCGATGCTTACCACAAGGCTTTTTTCAAGTGTGTTATTTGTAGGGAAATTAGGATTTAAGGGGATATTTTTGTTTTCTCTCTCACAATCCATGCCACTAACACTTTTAGTAGCAGTTGCTACTATCGCACACAGATCAGGTGAGATAAGTGACTATTCTTACTCATCTTTTATCCTAGCAAGCCTAGCTCAAGCTATAATAGGGACAATAATTATAAAATTTCTAATGCAATCAAGAAGTAAGGAGTAAAAATGTCATCAAATACAGCTACGCTAACTGATAACAGAACTGGCAAGAGTTACGAGTTTCCTATACTAAAAGGCACTATGGGACCTGATGTGATAGACATCTCGACATTTTTTAGTGATACTGGAATGTTTACTTTTGACAGAGGTTATACTTCAACTGCGATGTGTCGCTCGGCGATAACTTATATAGACGGCTTAAAAGGCGAGCTAATGTATAGAGGTTACGATATCGCGTATTTGGCTGAAAATAAGACATTTTTAGACGTGGCATACTTACTCTTAAACAAAGAGCTTCCAACAAATGATCAGTATATAAATTTTAAAACTGAGCTTAAAAAAAGAAGCTTTATACATGAAGGTATGATGAAACTATTTGACGCATTTCCAGATAAGGCGCACCCTATGGCGATCTTGCAAGCAGCAGTATCGGCACTAAGTGCGTTTTACTCAGATCATCTAAATATGGACAAACCTGAAGAGTATCACGAGATGGCCATGCGTATAATCGCTAAAATTCCAACAATCGCGGCCTTTAGCTACCGCTACTCACGCGGACTTCCTATTATATATCCAAATTTAGATCGTGGCTTTACTGAAAATTTCCTCTACATGATGAGGGGCTATCCATACGAGCACGTCGATCTTAAACCAATCGAGATAAAAGCACTTGACACGGTCTTTATGCTGCACGCAGATCACGAGCAAAACGCTTCAACGACTACTGTTAGAACCGTTGGCTCAACGCACGCTCACCCATACGCATGTATAAGTGCGGGCATCGGCGCACTTTGGGGCTGGGCTCATGGCGGCGCAAACGAGGGCGTTATACGTCAGCTTGAAGAGATAGGCTCAGTCGCAAATGTCGATAGATACATCGCTAGAGCAAAGGATAAAAACGATCCATTTAGACTAATGGGCTTTGGTCACAGGGTCTATAAAAATTTTGATCCTCGCGCAAAAGTGCTTAAAAAGATGAGAGATCAGCTGATGGATGAGATAGGCATCAACTCAGAGCTTATCAAGATTGCCAACCGCATCGAAGAGATCGCGCTAAATGATGACTATTTTGTAAGTAGAAATTTATATCCAAATGTTGATTTTCACTCTGGCCTCATCCTAAAAGCGCTTGGCATACCAAATAATATGTTTGCCGTCATCTTCGTCATCGGCAGGACTCCAGGCTGGATCAGCCAGTGGATCGAGCTAAAAGAGCAAGATACGATAAAGATCGTCCGCCCAAGACAGCTTTATGTTGGAGAGACAAACAGAACACCAAAATGAGTGAGCTTCTAAATTTAGCCATCAAAGCAGCCGTTAATGCTGGAGCGCAAATAATGAAATTTTACTCTGCAGATAATACGGCTCTTAAAGTCTGCCTAAAAGATGACAGCTCGCCACTAACTAGCGCTGATCTAGCTGCAAATGAAGCGATAATAAAAATTCTAAGCAAAAGCGGGATAAAAATTTGCTCTGAAGAGAGCATCTTGCAAGAGAGTGACAAAGATGAGTTTTGGCTTGTAGATCCTCTTGATGGCACGAAAGAATTTCTAGCTAGAAACGGCGAATTTTGCGTTTGCATAGCGCTTATAAAAAAAGCTAGGCCGGTGCTTGGCGTGATATTTATCCCAGTTAGCAAAGAGCTTTTTTATGCTGATGAAAATGGCGCTTTTAAAGAAATTTTAAATGACAATGACGAGATCATAAACAGAGTTGATCTAAACAAAAAAGATAAAAATTTAGACAATCTAATCTTTTCAAGCAGAAGAGGCGATGCCAAAGAGATAGAATTTATAGGGCAGAGCTTAAATTTTGAGCAAAGGTGCATCGGCTCAGCCATAAAATTTTGCCGTTTGGTTGAATTTGGTGGAGCTTATTTGAGATTTGCCCCAAGCTACCTTTGGGACAATGCAGCAGGAGAAGCGCTCGTAAATTTTTGTGGTGGAAAAGTATTTGACGCTAATAGCAGCAAAGAGATGAGCTACGAGCTTGTTCATCTAAAAAGTCCATTTTTCATAGCTCTCTCAAAAAACACACTAAATCTAAAAGATAAAATCACACAGCTATATAAGCAAAGTAAAATTTAAACCTTAAATTTCTTCTAGTAGATAAAGCATACTAGCTATTTTTGCTGTGCCTAGCACGTAACTCATTATATTTGCTGCGACTTTATCTTTTTTAAGCACTTTGCCATTTATGTCAAATATTTCTTCGTTGTTCTCTTTGATAAATTTTAAGGTTTTTGCTGCGACATCTTCTAAACTATTTTTACCATCAAGCAATAAAAGTATGTAATAATCGATATTGTTAAGCTTCCTTGAGATGCTAAATTTATTAGCAAAAACAACATCGGCATTATTTTTATGATTTAAAAAATATCTTACATAATTTATTAAATTTTGACTAAGTCTTGAGTAGCCGGGCTTATACTCGATATTTTTTTGCTCATCTTTTAAAATCATTGCATCAGACGAGTTTGTTAAAATTCTTACAAAAGCGCTATAAACCATAAGCTTATCTTCTGGCAAAATTTCTAAAATCTGAGAAAGGTTTATGCTAGCTGGATACATCTTATAAAAGACCTCGCAAAGCCATGATATATCCTGTGGCATAGCACCATAACTATCTTGCCACTGGTTATCTTTCTTTATAAAATCTGCCACAACGTGAATTTTATTAATATCACTTGGACCTATTTGTTTATTGGCTATGCTCTCATAAGTTTTGCTATGGACTATTAGGCTTTGTCTAAAGACTTTGTTGCTAATCATATCCATGAATTGCTCTAGATCGATTCTGTCTTTAAATTTATTATTTTTGTATTCATCTACTATGGCTGTGCCAACATCTGGAGTAAAAATATCATCAAGCGTATACTCACAAAGATAAGTAAGCTCATTTTTGGCAAGCATGGCATTAAAATCTTTGAAATAAAACGGATCATTTGTGTATTCTAAAAACTCATGAGCTATGTAAAAGTCATCTTTTGAGAGCACATGTTCTGTTACAAAAAGAAGCATCTTAAGGGGTATTTTTCCCTCATAAATTTCTTCATTTCTTGTTAACAAATATTCTTTATAGACTAAAAGTGCTTCTTTGGCTGCTTTTAGCCTCTCTTGCATGCTCTCTTTATCCTTTGCAGCAAGTAGCATTATATCTCTTACGATATCTTTTACTTTCCAGCCAGGATAAACATTATAAGAGATAAACGCCACGCCATTTGCACTTAAATTCTCTCTTACGACTTTTAATATAGCTTCTTTTACAAAATCAGGCACCCAGCTAAAAACACCATGAGCAATGATATAGTCAAATTTCTCATCGCTTTTAAATTCGCAAATATCGCCGTGTATAAGCTCTAAATTTGTAAGCTCCATCTCTTTAACGATCTCTTGTCCGCGCCTTATCTGCTCGCCGCTAAGATCTATGCCAACTACTTTCGCATTTTTGTTATTTACTGCAAATGGGATCAAATTTCCACCAAAGCTACATCCTATCTCTAAAACTCTTGCATTTTCGCATGGAGGCGGATTTATGCCAAGAAGTGTCGCACAAGCTTCAAGCCTATATGGCGACGATTGGGCAAAAGCTATTGATTTATAAGTTAGCTCATCATAAGACTTCTCAATTTTACTATTTTGGCTCATTTTAGCTCCTAGTAGTCTTTTTCTTTGATTTTTTCTAGCATATTTTTAGCATCATTCTCAGGATCATCCACTATATATGCACGCCTTATCTTGCCATCTTTTATGATGAGCGTTTGCCTAAAGTAAAATTTATGTCCATTTGATGCAGAAAAAACTGGAAGCTCAAGCGCCCTTTCAAGCATAAACTCACTATCGTTTAAAAACATAACACCAGTTAAAGTCTCTTCTTGAAATTTCTTTTGAGCTGCGATATCTTGTGAGCTAATGGCCACTACCATGAAACCAAGATCGTTAAAATCTTTTAAAAATTTCTTGTAGTTTATCGCTTGTTTGGTGCAGCCCTTCATACCAGGTGTATTTTGTAGTTGCTCACTTAAAAGACTAAAGTCCTCGCCTATCTTTGGGTAGATAAAAATAACGCAGTCATGCGTTCTTGCAAAGGCGGAAAAATCAAATTCCTTACCATCTAAGGTATTTAAATATATACTTGTAGGCACTTTTATCATACTTCATCCTTTAAAATTTTTTACTATTATATCTTTATAAGCTTTGCCTTAAGCTTTTTTAGAATTTAAAAGATAAACTACGAAAAGGACAAAAAAGCTAATTATTAACATCAAAAGTGCATAGATATGAGCCTTGGTGTAATCAAGCATTTCAACCGCTTCAAATATCGCAATACTCGCAACCTTGCTCTCTCCAGCTACGCTACCACCTATCATTAAAACAACACCAAACTCGCCCATAGTGTGAGCAAAACTAACGACAGTAGCTGTTAATAAATTTGATCTTATACTTGGCAAAATCACCCTAAAAATAGTCGTGAGCTTATTTTTACCAAGACTATAACTTGCTTCAAAAAGGCTCTTTTCTAGGCTATTTAGCCCAGCATAAATCGGCCCAAACATAAATGGTAATGAATAGATACAACTTGCCACAACAAGACCTGTGAAGTTAAAAACAAGCCTAACTCCAAAAATTTCTTCAATAAATTTACCAAAGGCCGAATAAGGCGAAAGAAAAATGAGCAGATAAAAGCCAAGAACACTTGGCGGCAAAACCAAAGGCAGTGAGATTACCGACTCTAAAAACGACTTGCCAAAAAATTTCTTTTGAGACATAAAATAGGCAAGTGCGATGCAGACAAAAAATAAAATAAAAGTTGTTATAAAAGATAATTTTAGTGATAACCAAAATGGCTCGTAATCGATACTTTTTAACTCGTCTATCATGCTTTTTCCAAATTTACACTAAATGCTTTTGTGCTAACTACTACCATATCGCCTGCTTTTAGATTCATTGCTTCGCTACTACTTAGCACCACTTCACAAATTTGGCGGTTTATTAATACATTTGCCACGTAAATAGCATCACGTTTTTTTATCTCTAAAATTTTAGCGTTAAAGGCAAATTTCTGTGATCCTGCACTCTTTAAAAATATCTCACTTGCACTACCTGATCTTGAAATTTTTCCACTTTCAAGGACAAAGACTTTATTGCAAAGCTTATAAATTTCAGCGATATCATGGCTTACTAAAATAGTGCTCATCTTAAACTCATCATGAAGTGCTAGTAAATAGTCTTGAAGTTTCTCACGCATAGCATTATCAAGCGCACTTAACGGCTCATCAAGTAGTAAAATTTCAGGCTTTCTCATAACTGCACGAGCTAAAGCAACACGTTGTTTTTGGCCGCCAGAAAGAGTGCTAATTTTTGTATTTTTTAGGCTGGTTAGACCGCAGATATCAAGAAGCTTGTTCGCCAGATTTAGATCATTTTTTGCAAAGAGTAAATTTTTAAAGACATTCATATTTTCAAAAAGTGCGTAGTCTTGAAATAAAAAGCCAATATTTCGCTTTTGTGGAGCCAAATTTGTCTTTTCATCAAAGAAAATTTTATCTCCAACCTTTATAAAGCCACTTTGTGGTGCTTCAAAACCAGCGATCAAGCGTAAAATAGTAGTCTTTCCGCCACCACTTGCTCCATAAAGTGCGACAAAATCACCACTTTCAAAGCTAAGATCAGCCTCAAGTAAAAATTTTCCGCCACCGCCATTTAGCTCTTTTTTACAAGAAATTTCTATCATTTTTGTGTACTTATGTGAATGCTTGTAGATTTTATATAGGCAAAGACTTCATCGTTTTCACCTACGTTCATGGTTTTTAATGCGTGATTTGAGATAATAGCTTCGAAGTAAATTTCGCCACACTTTAAGCTAATAACACTTAAAATTTCACCAAAATTTATAGCTTCAATCACGCACTTTAGCTCGTTTTCAAGCGAGCTATCACTTAGTTTGTCTTTTGCCAAGATAACATCGGAGCTTTTAAAACCTAAGTTAATCTCATCATTTAAGGCAAATTTGCTAGCCTCATTCAAGACTAGCATAAATAAATTTGCCTCTAAATTTAGACCCTTTAGCTCAAATAAGCTAACGTCATCTTTAGTTAAAATTCCAACGATCTTTGCTCTTATCATTTAGCTGGAACGTTGTAACCAAATTTCTTGAAAATTTCTCTTGATTTATCACCTAAGATAAACTCATAAAATGCTTTTGCATCATCATTTTTTTCAGCATGTTTTAGAAGAACTATGCCTTGATCGATCGGAGTGTATAGCTCTTGCGGAACAAAGATGTAATTAACGCCCTCTTTGTATTTTGACATTTTCTCATCAAAAAGTGCGCTAGCAGCGATAAAACCTACATCAGAAGCACTTAATGCTTGAGATAGAGTTTCAGAAATTTTTTGAGCATAGACGATATTTTTTTCTACTTCGTCATAAAGTTTTGCGTTTTTAAGAGCCTCTATACTAGCTTTGCCGTATGGTGCAGTTTGTGGATTTGCGATAGAGATCGCTTTTAGGCCACGAACAACCTCAATACCTTTTTTGAAATCAACATTTCTAATAGAAAAAATAGCAACAGCACCTTGTGCATAAACTTTTGGAGCAGCTACTGCAAATCCTGTGTCATAAGCTTTTTGAGCAAATCCCATATCAGCAGCCATAAAGATATCAGCTGGAGCCGAGTTTTGGATCTGTGTAACAAGACCGCCACTTGCACCAAGAGTTAAGTTGATTTTAGCATCTGGATGAAGCTTATTAAACTCTTTTATAAGCTCTGGAAATGCGTATGTTGTATTTGCTGCAGCATATACATTTACTTCAGCACCAAATGCGTTTATGGCAAGCAAAGCCGCCACACATAAAAATTTAAAAACTTTTCTCATTTAAACTCCTATAATGATTTGAGATGATTTTACTATTGCTAAAAGTGTATCGCCAACACCTATTTTCATCTGGATAGCACTATCTTTTGTGATGATGGCAGTTAAAGTCTGCTCATCGCTTAGTTTTAAAGTGATTTCAGCATTTACAGCACCTATCTTTGCTTCTATCACTTCGCCTTTTAATTGATTTTTTGTGCTTATTTTTATATCTAGATCCTTAGCTAAAATGACAGCTGGAGCTTTAAAAATATAAATAACTTTTTGTCCAACTTTTAGGCCTAAATTTTTCTCACTTTCAACCGTGATGTTTGACTCAAGCGTGCAGCCATTACTTAGTTTTGCAACTATTTGAGAATTTACCGCACCGCGGTTTATGCTAGTGATTTCACATGAGAGCTGATTTCTGGCACTTAAGTTCATATTCATTCTTTGAAGATTTACAATATCTACATCCTCAAAATCTACTTTTTGACAAATTTTTTGTAAAAAGTCCTTTTGAGTTTCAAGAATGGCATCATAAATTTTTATCAGTTTATCGGCATACTCGCTTAGCTCAGAGCCACTATTTTTTTTGTTTCCATCAGCTCTAATAATAAGCGGCTTACTACTTTTGTTATTTATCGTATCAAGGCAGTCCCAAGCATTTTTATACGATATGCCAACCAGTTCTGCTGCCTTTGTGATACTTTTTGTCTCTTTTATGGCCTTTAATAATGTAATATGTTTAGCTAAAACCTGTGTATCTTCGCCTAAAAATAGTTCTAAATTTATATCTGCTTTCAAAATTTTACCTTTACTATATTGGAGAATAATTTGTGAAGTATATCTAATTATATTAATCCTTAAGCTTAAAGATTTAAGTCGATTTATAAATTTCTCTTAATTTCTTGTAAAGTTTTTAAAAGATAAAATCAAGCTACATTTTATAAATAAAAATAAGGCTTAGTATGAAATTTTTGCTTTCTATCTTTTTTAGTTTGCTTTTAGCCTGTGCTAATACTGACATAAATGCGAATAGTGAAAGCGATGAATTTGATGTTGAATTTGAGGCAAGAAAAGATGTTTTTGACCCACTTAGTGGCTACAATAGAATGATGACACATGCAAATGACTTTATCTATGTAAATATGCTAACTCCGGTGGCAAAAGGCTATGCCTATGTTGTGCCAAAAACAGCTAGAACAATGGTTTCAAATTTCTTTGATAATCTGCTTTTCCCGGTTCGCTTTGTAAATAACTTACTTCAGTTTAAATTCCAAAATGCTGGCGAAGAGACATTAAGATTTTTAGCAAATACGATAATAGGCTTTGGCGGACTAACAGACGGAGCAAAATACTACAACCTCAAAGCTCACGATGAAGATTTTGGACAAACGCTTGGATATTGGGGGCTTGGCAGCGGTTTTCATATCGTTTGGCCACTTATTGGACCATCAAATTTAAGAGATACTGGTGGCATGGTCGGAGATTATTTTGCTGATCCTATTAGCTACGTAGATCCTATACTTTTATCAACTGGCATCAAGTCATATAGAGCGTTTAATAGCTTTTCACAAGATCCAACTGCTTATGAAAAACTAAGAAAAGATGCTATTGATCTTTATCCATTTTTACGCGATGCTTACGAGCAAAGACGCGACAAGCTTATCAAGGAGTAAATATGAAAATTTTAAAAATTCTAACTATGATTTTACTTTTTACAACTAGCCTTTTTGCTATTTCAAAAGAGCAGATCAAGCCTGAAGTAGAGATGAAAACAACAAAGGTTATTGAAATTTTAAAAGATACAAATTTAGACAATAACGCAAAGACAAAAGAAATTTTTGCTCTTCTTGATCCATTTTTTGACTATAAACAAATGGCAAAGATAAGCCTTGGCAAACGTTACAACAGTCTAAGTAGCGATGAACAGGCTAAATTTGACGCAGCATTTGAGCAAAAACTAAAAAGCTCATACATAGATAAACTTTTAGAATACAAAGATCAAGAGATACATATAACTGGCGAGAGCGAACCTCAAAAAAATAGATACTGGCTAACATCTGAGCTGACAAATGATGGCAAGAGCTACGAATTTGTCTATAAATTTTATGACGCTAAAGAGCGTGGTTGGCTCATTTACGATCTTGATATCGTTGGTGTAAGCATCATTCAAACATACAGAAGTCAGTTTGGTGATGTGCTAAATAACGCTGATTTCAATACTCTTTTACAAAAGCTAAACGAAGCTGTTTTGCCTGATCAAAATAAAACTAACCCTTAATGCGACAAATTTTTAAATTTATCATTGCTAAAAACAAGCTTATTATTGCTCTAATTTTAGCTTTAAGCGTAGTTTTTGGCTATCTTAGCACTAAGCTTAGCGTTGATGCATCAGCTGAAACGCTACTGCTTGAGCATGATCCTGACTTAAAAGCTTATAGAGAGATAGCCAAACGCTACGACTCACCCGGATTTTTAGTGGTCGCTTTTACCCCAAAAGACGATCTTTTTTCACCTAAAAATTTAGAACTTATCAAAAATTTAGGTGATGAACTAGCTAAAAACGATATGGTAAATAGCGTCATCTCTATAATAAATATTCCGCTTTTAAATAGTGTAAAAGGCGGGATCACGGGCATCTTAGATCATACTCCAACGCTGCAAGATAAAGATATAAATATTTCAAAAGCGAAGCTCGAGTTTGCCAAAAGTCCGATTTACAGCGGAAATTTGATAAGCAAAGATCTAAAAACCACAGCAATTGCTCTAAATTTAAAACAAGATGAGAAATTTAATGAGCTTGTAAATGAGAGAAATTTGCTTAGCCAAAAAGAGTCAAACGGCACTATCACACAAGCTGAGCGACTTAAGCTAGAGGCTCTTGCCTATGAGTTTAAAGCCTACCGAGACGAGCTTAGAAAGAGCGATCACGAAAACCTTGAGGCCATAAAAGCAACCATAGCTAAATTTAACGCAAATGACGAGCTATTCTTAGGCGGCGCAAATATGATCGCTGATGATATGATAGGCTTTATAAAGAACGATCTTTTGGTTTATGGGCTAAGCGTTCTAGCGCTTCTTAGCTTTAGTTTGTGGCTATTTTTCAGGCAGGTTAGATGGATAGTTTTGCCGATGTTTATATGTGCCGTAAGTGCCATTTTTACGACCGGAATTTTTGGCATATTTGACTGGGAAGTGACGGTCATTAGCTCAAACTACATCGCACTTCAGCTCATCATTACTATTTCAACCGTGATTCATCTTGTCGTTAGCTACCGAGAATTTTACGCAAAGCATCCAAAATATAGCCAAAATCAGCTAATTTATCTAACGCTTCGTGATAAATTCTCTCCATCTTTTTGGGCGATATTTACCACGGTTATTGGCTTTAGCTCGCTTATGAGTGCTGACATAAAGCCAGTTATCATGCTTGGCATTATGATGAGCACTGGCATTAGCGTTTCACTTATGCTTGCATTTTTGCTATTTGGCGCGATAAATGTAAATTTAGAAAAATTAGCTCCTATTAGAACCTTTGAAAATAGCTTTAAATTTACAAAATACTGCGCAAATTTAGCCTTAAACTCAAGAAAGATTATCTACGTAGTTTGCGTTCTAGTCGTTTGTTTTGGCGTTTATGGTATCAGCAAGATAAAGGTTGAAAATAGCTTCATTGGCTACTTTAAAGAAAGTACAGAAATTCGCCAAGGAATGCAAGTCATTGATACTAAGCTTGGTGGCACGATACCGGTTGATGTGATAGTGAAATTTAAAGAGCAAAAACAAGAAAAAAATGCCGAGCAAGATGAGTTTGAAAATGAGTTTGAAAGCAACGCTAAGGATGCAAAGTACTGGTTTAATAGCTATCACACAAGGGTTGCTGAGAAGATTCATGATTATCTAAAAGAGCAAAAATTTGTCGGACATGTAAGCTCGCTAGCAACCCTTATAAAAGCCATAAAAGAGCTAAATAACGGCGCGAGTGATGATTTTTTATTAGCTGCGATGTATGAGAAATTACCACAAAATTATAAAAATATCTTATTAAGCCCTTATGTGAGCGTTGAAGATGATGAGCTTAGATTTAGTATAAGGATCGTCGATAGTGACTCTGAGCTTAGACGAAATTTATTTCTAAAAGAGCTTAGAGAAGGGCTAGCACAGCTTACTAAAAATGACAATGTAAGCATAGAAGTTGCCGGCATGATGGTGCTTTATAACAATATGCTTCAAAATTTACTTAGCTCGCAAGTTGATACTTTTGGGCTAACTGTCACTATACTTTTTGTCATATTTTGCTTTATCTTTAGGAGTATAAAGTTAGCAACCATTGCGATAGTTTCAAATTTAATCCCACTTTGCACACTCTTTGGTGTGATGGGATTTTTTGGCATTCCGCTTGATGTGATGAGTATCACGATCGCAGCCATTAGTATAGGTATCGGCGTTGATGATATTATCCATTACATCCACCGATTTAAAGAAGAAATGCTTACAAAAAGCGTTTTTGAGAGTATTAAAGCTGCTCATGCAAGCATCGGATATGCGATGTATTACACATCATTTACTATTTTTCTTGGTTTTAGCGTGATGATAACTAGCAATTTTATTCCAACTATATATTTTGGCTTACTAACCGATCTTGTTATGGTTTTTATGCTTCTTGGTGCACTAATCATCTTACCAAGCCTCATTGCGAGCTTTGTAAAAAAGAGCGATATTTAAGCTAAATTTATTTGATAACTTTGATGAACGAGTAGACATCGGCCACGCCGTCAATGTGCTTAGCATACCAAATAGCATGTTTTTCTTGCTCAATGCTATCAACTACGCCGCTAAATACAACATCACAGCCAACTATGCTAACACGCACATTTGTGCCCTCAACTATACTATCTTTAAAAAGATTTTGCTTTAAGTTTGCAAGAATTTTTAGACTATCGCATGGATACTCTGGCTTTTTGATACGAAGATAGGTATAAATTTTCCGCACTCCATCTGTGCTTTTGGCTAATTCTACTAGCTTATCTTCAAGCTCTTTACTATCAACGAGTCCGATAAGATAAGCATCTCCGTAAAAAACCTCTATCTCGATATCAATATTACTAAGACTTTTTGAAAATAAAATTTTGCTTTGCAATTTGCTTTGTATAAATTTATCTCTTGTGATCGAGTAAATACCACGTTTATCGCGTGAAATAGAGTATGCATCATATACATTTAGTGGCGCGGTTGCTGGGGTTAGTACTGAAGAGCAAGAGCAAAAAAATAGAGCCAAAAATGCAAAAACGCTAAATTTTAAAATCAGAAATCCTTTTGTAATTTCAAAAAGTTTATAGAAAATGGGCTAAAATTTATCTAAATCTGCTAAAATAAAGCACACGGAGGATAAAGTAATCTGGTGATGCTCACGGGCTTCAAACCCGATGACTGGGCGGTTGACCGTCTGGTGGGGAGTTCGATTCTCTCATCCTCTCGCCACTCACTTTAAATTTTACTTTTATCAAGCAAATTTATAATCTCAAACAAAATAAAGCTTAATACAACCAAAACAAGGCTTAAAATCAGCGCTTCATCACTTTTGCCATCGTATACGGCATTATAAATGGCAAGCGAAATAGTGTCTGTTTTGCCTATGATATTGCCACCCAAAATTAGTGTTATGCCAACCTCGCCAAGCCCACGCGAGATCGCTAGAACAAAAGCCGATGCTACGCTTTTCGCAACGCATGGAAAGAGCACGAAAATAGCTGTTTGAAATTTATCTTTCCCAAGGCTGTATGCTGCTTCACTTAGGCTTTTTGAAAGTGAGCCAAGAGCAGAAGCGACAGGCTTTACAAATAGTGGTAAAGAGGCTATAAAAGCAGCTAGCACAAGAGCCTTAAAACTAAAAATAATTTCTAAATTTAAAGCCTTGCCGACGATACCATTTTTGCCAAGCAGATAAAGCAGTAAAAATCCAGTAGCAATGGGCGGAAAGATGAGCGGAAAAGTTACGATCATCTCTAAAATAGCTTTAAATTTAGCCTTACTAAAAGCTAAATAATAAGCCAGAGCCAGCCCAAAAACGATAAGCAAAGCCCCTTGGCACAAAACGACCTTTATGCTTAAAAATAGCGGATCAAAAAGCCAAGAGAGCTCTTGCAAGCTTAGCCTTATCTTATGCCAAATTTAGTGTAAATTTCTTTTGATCTCTCGCTTTTTAGCTCATCCAGAAATTTAACGCAATCAGCCTTTTTATCGCATTCTTCAAGCTTTGCAGCTACAATGTTTGCTGGAGTATAAAGCGCTCTGTCTATCAAAATAAAACTACCAAATTCGTCTTTGTGTGCATTTAGTTCGGTCTGGTTGATGAACCCAGCATCAACTTCACCGTTTAATATATAAGTAATGACTTGTGGCACGCCAGCAACTGCTAAAATTTTATCCTTTAGCTCGCCACTTAAATTTGCTTTTTGCATAAATTCATTTGCTCTTTTGCCATAAACCGTCTTTGTTGCATCTGGCATAGCGATCTTAGAAAGAGTTTTTAGCTCTTCAACTTTTTCTATTTTTACACCTTTTTTAGTAGCCAGCACCAAGGCACCTGAGCCTAAATTTACATACTCAGCGATCTTTAGATCAGACTTTTTCAAAAAGTCCTCATCGCCCACGATCACGTCAGTTTTACCCTCTTTTGCCTGAGCCATGATAGCTGTGATGTTCGCAAAAGAAGTGTCGATATTTACGCCATCTTTTTTGAGATTTTGCGCGACTGCCTCAACTATCTTTTTATATCCGCCACCAGCACTTACTAGCAAATTTTCATTGCCAAATGCAAAAATTGCGACCATTAAAAGTAAGAACTTTTTCATATTTTTCCTTTAAAAGTAAAATTTCAAGATTTTATAAAATATACTCTTATACATTCTTAAAATATATTTTTATAATTTTCACTTTTCTACTAAAATGCTATAATCACGCTAAAAAAGGACAAACATGAACGAACTTGAGCTAAAGATGCAAGGCAAGATAGATAGGCTAACAGACAAGACCTTTAAGCTAGATCCAAGGATCGGCGAGGGATATTTCACAGCGAAATATTTTCTAAAAGTAAATGAGATAATTAAGCAAAATTTGCCAGATCAGCACGTGACGATGCAGTTTTTCCAAAGGCGCGATGATATCGTGCTTTGTGGCATTGACGAGGTTTTAGCCATCATCAATAAATTTGCCAAAAACTCAAGCGAGCTTGAAATTTACGCACTTGATGATGGCGATATTATAAACGCAAACGAGCCAGTTTTAAAAATAAGCGGCAAGTATGAAAATTTTGGCTTTTTAGAAAATGTGATCGACGCGACGCTTACTAGAAGAAGCTGTGTAGCGACAAACTCAAGAGATGTGATAAGAGCGGCAAATGGCAAGGACGTCTTTAGCATGGCGGATAGGCAAGATGACATCTGCACGCAACCAGGCGACGGCTATGCATCATTTGTAGGCGGCATCAAAAAGGTCGCCACAGATGCTCAGGGCGAGCTTACTGGGCTAAAAGGTGGTGGCACCATGCCTCATGCACTCATTCAAATGTGCGGCGGGGATATAGTAAAAGCCTCAGAAATTTATGCTAAAACCTTTGAAAATGAAAAGATCACGGCTTTGGTGGACTATAACAACGACGTGATCACAGACGCATTAAGGGCTGCAAATGCCTTAAAAGAGAGGCTTGGTGCGGTTAGAGTTGATACTAGTAAAAATTTGATAGATAAGTATTTTGAGGACAAAGATACGAGCAAATTTGACCCACACGGCGTTTGCAAGGAGCTTATATTTGCTCTAAGAGAGGCGCTTGATAAAGCTGGCTTTAAATACGTTAAAATAGTCGTTAGCTCAGGCTTTAGCCCTAAAATTATAAAAGAATTTGAAACTTATAATACGCCGGTTGATACTTATGGCGTTGGAAGTTATCTTGTTAAAAATGACATTTGTGGCTTTACTGGTGATCTAGTCGAGCTAAATGGCAAAGATGAGGCTAAATTTGGTAGGAAAAATTTCGCTTCAGATAGGCTAAAGAGAGTGAAATTTTAAGAGAAAAGATGAAATTTATAAAAATTTTAATGCTTCTGTCACTTTTGCTGACTACTTGCACCGCCGCAAACTACGCTAACGCTTTTGAAAAGGTTGGCATCTTTGAAGACGGAGTTTATCGCTTTAGCCAAAATGGCCTCGGTGTCAAAAAAGACCTGCTTATAAAGGTGATCTCAGTACAAAACTTGGATAGCTCACGCAAAAAGATCATCTCCATGCTAAATATCCCTAAAAAATCTAAAATTACTGACTTTAAAACAAGCGGTGCTGGCGTAATAGTATGGCCATTTTACGAGTTTGAGGGTAATTTTATAACGACAATAATCGTTGAAAATATAAAAAAAGAAGATGGCGATCAAAAACTGCTTAAGATGCTTGAACTTAAGCATCCGTTTTACTCGACAATCTTCACACGAAGAAAAGGGGCTAAAGACGCCATAGACGTGAAATACGTGCTAAATTTCAAAGAGGCAAAGCTGGTAAAATCGTTTCAAAACCGCCCTTAAAACTTTATTTTAAATAAATTTCATTAAAATGGCGTAATCAAAAAAAGGATCATCTTTGCATAATCTAAAAACTATAAATGTCGCCCACTCGCCTGATGCCGACGATATTTTCATGTATGCCGCGGTCAAATTTGGCTGGGTTAGCAGTAAAAATTTAGCCTTCACATCAAAGGCGCTTGATATAGAAACGCTAAACGAAGAGGCGCTAAAAGGCACTTATGAGGCAACAGCGATCAGCTTTGCACTCTATCCTAAAATTTGCGATGAATTTGCACTTTTACGCTGTGCGGTGAGCTTTGGTAATGGATATGGCCCAAAGCTTATCAAGCTAAAAGGCAAGCAGCTAAAGCGAAATTTTAAAGTCGCACTCTCTGGTAAAAATACGACAAACGCCCTGCTCTTTCGCATAGCCTACCCAGAGGCAAGGATCGTTTATAAAAATTTCTTAGAGATCGAAAATGCCGTGCTTAGCGGCGAAGTCGATGCTGGCGTGCTTATACATGAAAGTATCTTAAATTTCTCAGACCAGCTCTGCGTAGAGCGCGAAATTTGGGATATCTGGAGCGAGCTAAACGGCGAAAATTTACCGCTTCCACTTGGCGGCATGGCGCTTAGACGAAGTCTGCCGATAACCGACGCGATCGAGTGCGAGAGAGTGCTTAGCGAGGCCGTTAGGATCGCCACTTCGCACAAGCCATTTTTATCTCACATGCTAATGGAGCGAAACCTCATCAGAGTTGGCAAAGATGAGCTTAAAACGTATCTAAATTTATACGCAAATGACGAGTCAATAAGCATGAACGAAACGCAGCTAAAAGCGCTAAATAAGCTCTATCAAATAGGCTATGACAAAGGTTTTTTTGAAAAAGCTATCGACGTAAACGACTACCTAATTCCAACTGAATACAACGAAGTAAGGTTTAGCTGATGCAAAGTACGCTTGTCTCACTTGGAGTTGAAACCTTTAAGATCGCCCTTTACATCAGCCTTCCGATGCTGCTAAGCGGCCTAATCGCAGGTCTTATCATCTCCATTTTTCAAGCGACCACACAGATAAACGAAACCACGCTAAGCTTTGTGCCAAAAATTTTGCTAGTTGTCGTTGTCATCATATTTTTGATGCCTTGGATGATCTCGATGATGGTTGAATTTACCACTCGCATGTTTGAGTTTATACCGGAATTTATCCAGTGACGAGGCTTGTTGATTTTTCTAAAATTACCTCGGTTAGGATAGGCGGCGTGCATGAAGTTTTTGAGGTAACTAGCCTTGAAGATCTAAAATCGCCTCACTTTTTAGGCGCTGTGATGATAGGCGGAGGTAACAACCTACTCATCTCGCCAAATCCCCCAAAAATGGCGATGCTTGGCAAGAGCTTTGACTATATAAATTTAGAATGCTTCGGCGATAAAATTTGCCTTGAGATAGGAGCTGCGACAAAATCTGCCAAAATTTATAACTTCTGCAAACAAAACAATATCGCGAACCTTGAGTTTTTAAAAAATATCCCAGGCACACTTGGCGGACTTATCAAGATGAACGCTGGACTGCTTAAATTTAGCATAAGCGACAACCTCACGCATGTGCGTCTGGCTCGTGGCTGGGTGAGCAAGGATGAGATAAACTTTAGCTACCGCCACAGCGGCATAGATGAGGCTATTTTGGGGGCTAAATTTGAGCTTCAAAGTGGCTTTGACGTAAGCATTTCTGAAGCTATCAGCGCAAAAAGGGCAAATCAGCCAAAAGGAGCTAGCTTTGGTAGCTGCTTTGTAAATCCAGAGGGGTACTTTGCAGGGGCATTGCTTGAGGCGGTTGGACTAAAAGGATACGCGATAGGCGGAGCGAAATTTAGCGAGGAGCACGCAAATTTTTTGATAAATTTTAACCACGCAAGCTTTGAGGACGCCACTAGCCTTATAAATTTGGCAAAGACTAGAGTTTTAGAGAAATTTGGAGTAGAGCTTAAGACTGAAGTTTGCATTTTATAAGGACGATGATGAGTGAGTTTTTGAGCGAAGTTTTTACCCTTTCATTTTTATTTATAGCTATTGGGTTTTACGCCATTTATAGGGCTAAAAAGGCGCAAAGCGAGCATGAGAAAAATGTGGCTGATTACGATAAAAATCTGCTAAATTTTGCCAAAATTTTAGGCGTTCAAAATCATATAGACCTAGTTAAATTTGATGAAATTTTAGCCCAGGCCTTAAAAGAAAAACTAATTTTTAAATTTAATAAATCTACCTCACAAGAGGAATTTATCTCTTTTATAAAAGATGAAAATTTCAAAAATAAGCCCCAAATTTCACAAAATAATATAGACGAAGCCTTTTTAAATCTTTGCGCAAGCTCGCTTGTAGAGCCACTTAAGCTAGCAATACTAAAAAACGAAGATCAAATTTATGGATTTTTGTTTGAAAAAGAGCACCTTTTTGCTCTTATTGATAGCGCTGCGCTGCTTGGCGAAAATATTATAATTTGCGAGTAAATCAAGTAAAATTCATCTCTTTTTAGATAAAATCAAGCCAAATTTCAACTATAAGGTAAAAAATGGCAAAAGAAAAAGATAGTGACAAAAAGATAGCTATCCCAGAGAGCGAAGCGGACAAGAAAAAGGCGCTCGAGCTTGCACTAAAGCAGATCGATAAAGCTTTTGGCAAAGGCACGCTTTTAAGACTTGGCGACAAAGAGGTTGAGGCTATCGAGTCGATACCGACTGGCTCGCTAGGGCTTGATCTGGCTCTTGGCATAGGCGGCGTTCCTAAAGGCAGGATCATCGAGATCTACGGACCAGAGAGCTCTGGTAAGACCACGCTCACGCTTCACATCATAGCTGAAGCGCAAAAAGCTGGCGGAATTTGTGCATTTGTCGATGCAGAGCACGCATTAGACGTAAAATACGCTTCAAATTTAGGCGTAAATACCGACAACCTTTACGTCTCTCAGCCAGACTTTGGCGAGCAGGCACTTGAGATCGTTGAGACACTTGCAAGAAGTGGTGCGATCGATCTTATTGTAGTTGATAGCGTCGCTGCTCTTACTCCAAAGAGCGAAATAGATGGCGACATGGGCGATCAGCACGTTGGTCTGCAAGCTAGGCTTATGAGCCAGGCGCTTAGAAAGCTAACTGGAATTTTAAGCAAGATGAAGACAACCGTTATTTTCATCAATCAAATTCGTATGAAGATCGGTATGATGGGATATGGCACGCCAGAAACCACAACTGGCGGTAATGCGCTTAAATTTTACTCATCTGTAAGGATCGATGTAAGAAAGATAGCTACACTTAAACAAAATGACGAGCCTATCGGCAACCGCACAAAAGCAAAAGTGGTTAAAAATAAGGTTGCGCCTCCATTTAAAGTGGCCGAATTTGACATCATGTTTGGCGAGGGTGTGAGCAAAGAGGGCGAGATCATCGACTATGGCGTAAAACTTGACATCATAGATAAATCAGGTGCGTGGTTTAGCTACAAGGCCGAAAAACTGGGTCAAGGCAGAGAAAACGCCAAAGCCTACCTAAAAGAGCACCCAGAAATTTCTGATGAGATAGTAGCGGCGATCAAAGGCTCAATGGGGATCGATCACCTAATAAGCAGCGGCGCAAAAGACGAAGACGACGACACAAACGAAGCAGGAGATGAATAATGGTATTTATTGAAGATGTAGAAGCTCACGAGGTTTTAGACAGCAGAGGCAACCCAACAGTTCGTGCGACAGTTAGACTAAGCGACGGAACTGAGGCAAGCGCGATTGTGCCAAGTGGCGCGAGCACAGGCAAGCGTGAAGCGCTCGAGCTTCGTGACAAAGACGAGAGATACGCTGGCAAGGGCGTTTTAAAAGCTGTTTCAAACGTAAATGAAAAGATCGCAGAGGCAGTTATAGGCCTTGATGCTTACAACCAAAAAGCAGTCGATGCTGAGATGCTTGAGCTTGATGGCACGCACAACTACTCAAATTTAGGCGCAAACGCAGTCCTTGGCGTATCTATGGCAGTAGCTCGCGCAGCTGCAAAGAGCCTAAATATCCCGCTTTATCGCTATCTTGGCGGTGCAAACGCCAGCATCTTGCCGGTGCCGATGTTTAACATCATAAATGGCGGTGCACACGCAAATAACAGCGTTGATTTTCAAGAATTCATGATAATGCCATTTGGTTTTAGCACATTTAGCGAGGCGCTAAGAGCTGCAACTGAAATTTATCACAAGCTAAAATCTATCCTAAACGCAGCTGGACACAGCACGGCTGTCGGCGATGAGGGTGGCTTTGCTCCAAATTTAAAAGATAACGAAGAGCCGCTAAAGCTCATCTCACAAGCTGTAAAAGAGGCTGGATATGAGCTAGGCAGCCAGATAAAACTAGCACTTGACGTCGCTTCAAGCGAGCTTTATAAAGACGGCAAATACGAGCTTGAGGGCAAGAAATTTAGCAGCGACGAGCTTATTAGCTACTATGAAAAACTTTGCGAAAAATATCCGATATTTTCTATCGAAGATGGCCTTAGCGAGGACGACTGGAGTGGCTGGGCTGGACTTACAAAAAGGCTTGGAAACAAAGTTCAGCTAGTAGGTGACGATCTTTTTGTCACAAATGAGAAAATTTTACGCGAAGGTATCGAGAAAAAGATCGCAAACGCTATCTTAATCAAGCCAAATCAAATAGGCTCAGTCACTCAAACCATGCAAACTGTCCGCCTTGCTCAAAGAAACGGATATCGCTGCATAATGAGCCACAGAAGCGGCGAGAGCGAAGATGCGTTCATCGCTGACTTTGCAGTTGCACTAAATACTGGCGAGATAAAGACAGGTGCCACTTCAAGAAGCGAGCGTAACGCGAAATACAACCGCTTGCTTGAGATCGAGCTTGAGGCTGGAGAGTTTTTGGGGGATAATATTTGAGCGAAATTTTAGACGAATATGGCAACACCGATGGCATATTTCATAAAATTTTAAAATACATTAGACCGACATTACGCTACGTCATAGCCACCATTTGTGTGGCTATGTTTGCTTTTTATGTAGGCAATATGATGTTTGGCAAACGCTCACTTGATGTTATGTTAAGCCTTCAGAGCAAAAAAGAGAGGCTTAGCGAAGACGTGGAAATTTTAAAAAAAATGAACGCGCGTCTGCAAAAAGATTATTTTGAATTACAAGGCCTTGAGCCAGACTTTAATAAAAAGTAGGAATGATGAAAAAATTTTGGTTAGTTTTATCTATATTTGCAGCAAGCGTCTTTGCTAGAGAGAACCC
This sequence comes from Campylobacter concisus, assembly GCF_015679985.1. Classification (NCBI taxonomy): domain Bacteria; kingdom Pseudomonadati; phylum Campylobacterota; class Epsilonproteobacteria; order Campylobacterales; family Campylobacteraceae; genus Campylobacter; species Campylobacter concisus. The sequence goes on from NZ_CP049239.1 coordinate 1,589,259, forward strand.
ATTTATGCCTATTAGCGAGCTAAATACAAGCGTTATGACAACAAATATCATAGAAAAATTTGATAGATTTGATTCTCTTTCGTTTAAATTTCCAAGCGATGCGGCACTTTTACTAGATGTCACCATAAGATATAGGGCGAATGACGGTACTATAAAGGAAAAAAGACTAGCCGATATAAATAAAACTATCGATTACAGCGATGAATTTGCTTTAAATAAGGTAAAAAATCCAGAACCGGTCGTGGCAAAAAAGCTAGATGTTTCGGTCACAATGGCAAATATGCCTAGCCAAAGAGTAAGCACTCCTGTGATAATAGAAAAAAATGAAACTAAAATTTCAAATAAAGATAGAAATAAAACTTCAGATATGCCAACTCCAAATGTTGTAGTGATCGATCTTAGCACAGACAAAACAAAAGAAACTACCATAAAGCCTGAACAAAAGGTGGTCGAGATAAAGATCGAGCCTAGCACAAAACCAGTTGATAGTGTAAAAAATGGAAAAGATGTTAAATTTCTAGGTTTTATAAGCTTTCTAGCCAATGACAAAGATCTAAAAATCGCTACAAAAGCTAAAAATTTAAGGCATTTTGCTTATGAGAAAAATAAGATCGTTCTTGACTTTGCAAGGCCGCCAAGAAGCTTTAAAACTAAGAGCTTAAAACTTGAAAATGAACATTTTAAAAATGTGATCATAGGTTGGCACGATAGATATTTCAGAGTAGTTTTAGAGCTTGATAAAATGCATAAATATAAGCTCGAAGCCGCTGAAAATGGATATTTGCTTAAGCTTTTATAGTTGAATTTTAAAAAGAGTAGTTTTTATAAAATTTCAAATATAATACTTTTCAAAATAAAAATTTAAGGTTATTGGTTTGAAATATCCGCTTGATTGTAAAGATAATTTTGAAAACTCATTTATATTTTGGCTTACTCGCTACGTCAAATTTAAACTTAGCTCACTTTCGAATAAAGAGCTTAGGGATCCAAAGGCGCTTGCAAGTGTGAATTACGCTCTAAGCCGCGAGATAAAAAATATAGACCAGCTTGATGGCTTGGTAAAAAGTGCAAGAAATGCAGGGCTTACTGGCATAAATACCTACTTTAATCCACTTAAAAAAATATATGAAACGATAAAATTTTACGAGCTTAGCAGCCTAAAGCAGATCGATGAAGAGTTGCTAAGTGAAATATTAGCTAGCACGACTGGCGGGCTAAGCGATGCTAGCAAGAAAAATTACCGCATCTCAGTGATAAATTTCTTTGCGTTTTTAGACAAACAAAACGAAGAGGATGGCAAGGCCCATGTTTTTGATATAAATTTAAAAAACTGGGGCGGAGTGAGCGGTAACAAAGGGCAAAAGTTACCTGAGTTTATGGGTGAAGATGAGGTCAAAAAATTTCTTGATGCGATCGAAGAAAGTGACTTTAAGCAAAACTCAAATCGCAATAAGCTCATAATAAAAACGATAATTTTTACTGGCATTCGTGTGAGCGAGGCTCTAAATTTAAAGCGAAAGGACATCACTGAAGATGGCGATCTTTTTATCATTAGGATCCGAGGCAAAGGTAACAAATACCGCATCGTTATGATAAAACGCCACCTAATAGAAGCTCATCTAAATGCGATCGCAATAAATTATATCAATAAAGAAGGCTATCTTTTTATAAATAAAAAAGGCACGAGACTTACGCAAGCTTATGTTAGCCGTATAGTTGAGCAAATTTTATTTAAAGCTGGCATCAGAAAAGAGAAAAATGGTGCTCACATGCTGCGTCACACCTTTGCAACGATGCTTTACAAAAAGCAAAAAGACCTAGTCTTAGTGCAAGAAGCCTTAGGCCATGCAAGCTTAAATACCTCAAGAATTTACACCCACTTTGATAGCGACAAGCTAAAACTTGCTGCAAAGGTGGCTGAGGATCTAGCAAACTAGCAATACTAAATTTAACTCATGCAAAATTTAAAACATTATTTAACTATGAAACCCTATAAATATATGAGGAAATTTTAGCTTGCAAGCAGCCTAAAAGCTTGCTCTGTATCTAAATTTACAATCCACCAGTCAAAAGCTCTTACAAAAAGTGAAATTTGGCAAGCAAATTTTATTCTGCTCGCCAAATTTATATCGGCCTAGCCGATCTTTCTTATCTTTGCAGGAAGTGCTTGTCTAGCGCAAGTGCCAACCAACCAGTCATTTAAACTAAATTCGCCATTTCTTTTTGGGTCAAGAAGTCCAAGCTTATTATGATTGACCCCTTTTTCTAAATTTGCGATCCCAAAAGCTGGCTTTCCATCGACGATGTGCGTTCTTATACCAAACTCATCATGGCCAAATCCATGCTCTATGCTGATGACCCCTCTAGCAACACCGTCTGTCACAAATGCCTCACCAACTTGCGCACCATAAGGCGTAGTCACTTTAACCTTATCGCCTGAGCGAATGCCCTGCTCACTTGCAACATCTGGTGCTATCCTTATGAAGTTGCTAGGATGAACAGCTCTTAGTCTTGGGCTAACAAAGGTGTAGAAGTGTTGGATATTTGACTTTCTTGAGCTCACTGTGTATTTCCACTCAGAGCGTGGGAAAAATTTCTCAAGCGGTGTGCCATCACTTGCTACTGGTAGCATCAGACTTGGCACTCCTGGCATAAATTCGCCTGTTATTGAGTGCCTGTGTCCGCCAAGTGGTTCATAGTAGATAGAAGCTGGCGTAGGCGCTGGCACTTTTATGGTTGCTTTATCACCCTTATATGCGCTCTCGTAGCTATCGTATCTGCCGCCTTTTGCTAGTATGTGCGCTACTTTTGGCTTCTCTTCGTCTTTTAGATAAGGATCGAGTTTTGTCATCACTCTTGATATCTTACTAAGCTTTTTGTCCTCGTCGCTTATATCTTTCACACCCTCACCATCAAAGGCTAAATTTGCTAGTGCAGCCGCGTAATACTGCTCTTTTACGTCAAGGTCCATGAAATTTCCATCTTTGTCTTTGAAGGCATTTTTGCCAAAGCCTTTTAGTCCAAGCCTCTTTGCTACGGCTATATAAAATGCCTCAACGTCGATCGCGCCGCCGTTTTTATCCTTTGCCTGCTTTGAGCTAACGGCTGGATAGCGCACGACTGAAGTTTTAGCGATCGTTCCCCAAAGAGAGTTTGGAAGTGCCCAGTTTTCTAAATTTACCCCATCTGGCACGATGTAGTCAGCATAGGCGTTTGTCTCGTTCATAAAGGCGTCTATGCCCACAAAAAGTGGTAAATTTTTACTATCTTTTAGTACGTCTAAAACCGCTCTTTCAAGTCCTGCTTGTCCGTAAAGTACGTTTGTCATGTAGTTTATGAAAACTTTTACTTTGTATGGATAGCCAGCCTTGTGGCTCGTAAGAGTTTCATTTACAAGTGGCATAGAGATAGGATACCACGGCTGCTGTGCTGGATAGCCGCTGCCGCCAGCTGCTACTTTACGCTTATACTCAGAGCTTGTTTCGTAGTATTTGCCTGATCTTGATAAATTTAGACCATTTGGTTTATAAGCACCCTCAAAGCTCTCAAGGTCATATCTGCCCTTTAAAAACTCGTGTGTGCCGGCACTTGTATTGACGTTGCCGCCTTTGTAGCCATAAGTGCCCATGAGTGTGTTTAGACAAAGTATCGCAAAAGTAGTCATACCGGCTTGCGTATGCATCATACCGCCATGCACGTTTGTGCTCACCTGTCTGCCATTTTTAGTGAAATTTTCGCAAAGCCAGACGATATCTTCAATGCTTACACCACAAATTTTTGAGTACTCCTCTAAGCTATGCTTATAAGCTGACTCTTTTAAAAGCTGCATTGAGCTTTTTACCTCGACTTTTTTGCCGTCTATTAAAATTTTACCTTTATAGTAGAGCTTGGCTGGTTCATTTACCTTGTAGCTTTGTATCTTGCCATCTTGCGAGCAGACCTGCCACTCGTTATTGATAAGTGCAAATTTGCCGTAGTCTTTGTGACCTTTTTCGGTGATGACTAGATGCGTGGCGTTGCACCAGTGTATCTCGCCAGCTAGCTTTGCTTGGTCTAAATTTGGCTGGATAAGGTAGTTCGTTGCGTATTTTTCATTTTCTATGATCCAGCGTATCATCGCCATAGCTAGAGCTGAGTCGGTGCCTGGCTTTATCGCTATCCAGCGGCCTTTGCCCGAAGAGGCGTATTTTACAGCGTTTGTAACGCTTGGATCGACCACTGCGTAGCTAAAGTCATCTCTAGTGCCTCTTGCGTAAGAGAGCATTTTTGCCTGTTTTTGGAAAGGGTTGCCACCATTTGAGGGCGAAGTGCCCCAGTAGATAACAAATTTAGAGTTTTCATAGTCTGGTTTTGTATGTGCAAAACCCTTTGCATTGTGCGCAATCTTACCACCGACCCTAAAGCCACCACCACAAATTCCGCCGTGCGAGTAGTGATTTATAGTGCCAAATGACTTTTTGACAAAGCGATCAACGATGTCAGAGCGTCCGTCATATAGATAAAAACTTAAAAATTGATTGCGCTTAGTGCCATATCCTGGGTTTTCGCTGTCGATTAGCTCGTCGCTATATATCGCTCTTAGCCCATCAACATGCCCCTCACCAAAGAGATCTCCGCCCTCTACGACCTCTTCTACTAGCTGCTCAAAGCTTATGCTCTTCCACTTTCCCTCACCCCTTTTACCAACTCTCTTTAGTGGCGTTAGTATCCTTGCAGGCGAGTCTATCATCTCAGGCAATATCGCTCCTCTAGCGCAAACTGTAGCTCGCTTTTCGTCTTCGCCACTTAGTGTTGTGGCAAGAAGTGCGTCATTTATCGATGTGTCAAAATTTGCCCAGTGTACGTTTGAGAGTGGGTGGTATGGGTTGCCGCTACATCTTAAAACTCGGTCGTTTTTATCATCTACGTGAAGCCTTATGCCACACTTCGTCGTACAGCCGTGACACATTGAAAAGACAACGCTATGTCCGTCGTTAAGTGAAATTTTGCCATCCTTTACGCTAAATTCAGGCTCTAGCGAGTTTGACTGCGGTTTATAGTCGTCCTTATCTTCATCTGCCAGCATAGCACTCGTGGTTAGTGTTGAGAGTACGGCTGATCTTTTTAAAAATTCTCTTCTTTGCATTGCTTATTTCCTTTTACTGTGCCATCTCTTCGCTCCAGCTGATAACCTTTTTATATCCATTATCAAGCTCGAGTTTTTTATTGTTTTTAGCCAAAATTTCACTAACACCGTGGTAGAACACCTGTGGATTTGTATTTTTAGGGCTATCTATAACCATAGTCTCATGTGTGGCTAGAAATTTTCTAATATTTGAGTTAGGATCATTAAGATCGCCTATTATACGGCTACCGCCCACACAGCTCTCTACACATGCTGGCTGAAGCCCTACTCTTAGCCTGTGGTCGCAAAAAGTACATTTATCGGCCTTGTAGGTATGCAGGCTAAGATATCTTGCGTGATATGGACAGGCCTCTACGCAAAGCGCACAGCCTATGCACTCTTTTGTATCAATCTTTACTATGCCATTACTTCTTTGATGGCTAGCACCAGTTGGACAAACACTAATACAGGCTGGATTGTTGCAATGGTTGCAAAGCCTTGGAAGTGACGCAATGACTGCCATTTTACCGCTTTTATCTCTTGCCTCATACTCGGAAACAATGGTTCTAAAAGCACCTGGCTGAACGTCGTTTTCTAACATACAGCTCATAGTACATGACTGACATCCAACACATCTTGTTAAATCTATCGCCATGCCGTAGCGAACACTACTTACCGCTAAAGTCCTTTGGTGCAGCCTTTAGTGCGGTCGTAGCAAAAAATAACCCTGCAGCTGCAATGAAGCTGCGACGAGAATTTAAGGTCTGTTGCATAAAATTCTCCTTTCTTTTTAGAATTTTTTCTTATTTTAGCATAGTAAATATTTTTTCTAAAGTTTATTTTATATTTTTGCAAAATGTATTAAATTTTGAGAATTTTTGTAGCACTTAAAAGATAGAATTTGGATAGTAAAATTTAGAAAGAAGTGGGAAAAAGATAGAAAATAAACTTCTATCTTCTTAAATTTATGCTTTGTAGTTTAGCATATAAAGGCGAATGACTTGCTCTGCTGTCATCTTTAAATTTCTAATCGCGACATCTTTTCTCATAGCTTCTTCAAGACTCACTGGCTCATTTAATATACAAAAATAGGCATCAATCCCATTTTTGTGGCAATCTTTGGCGCATTTTTGTACGCTTCCAGCAAATGCGATCACTGGCTTATGATACTTTTTGGCTAGTTTTGCAACCCCAGTTGGTGTCTTGCCCATTGAGCTTTGAAAGTCCATGCGGCCTTCGCCAGTGATAACTAGATCAGCCTTTTTGATCTCATCCTCAAGCGCAATAGTCTGTGTAATGATCTCAATACCTGGGCGAAGTTTCGCTCCTAAAAATGCCACGAATGCAAAGCCAAGTCCGCCAGCTGCGCCAGCACCTTTTTGTGTGTGAAATTTACTATTAGTCTTTTCCTTTACAAGAGCTGCAAAGTGCTTTAGCCCATCATCAAGCTCTTTTACCATACGGCCATTTGCACCCTTTTGAGGGGCATAAACATGGGCTGCTCCATTCATGCCATAAAGAGGATTGTCTACATCGCAGGCGACTAAAAACTCGCAATCCTTTAGCTCTTTTAAAGCATCTTCATCTGTAAACTCATAAATTTTGGCTAGATTCTCGCCTTTTCCTTCAAGCAAAGTACCATCTTTATCATAAAATTTAAAGCCAAGTGCACTAAGCATGCCTGTACCAGCGTCATTTGTCGCACTTCCGCCGATGCCAATGATAAATTTTCTGGCACCTTTAGCAATGGCATCTTTTATCATCTGACCAAAGCCAAATGTGCTAGTTTTTAGTGGATTTCTCTCGTCCGGATTTATGAGTGTAAGGCCAGAAGCACTTGACATTTCAAGTATTGCAAGGTTATCTTTTAGTGCATATCTAGCTAAAATTTCAATTCCAAGTGGATTTTTAACTATCGTATCTATAAATTTTGCACCAAGTGCATCAGCCATCGCCTCTACACTACCCTCGCCACCATCTGCGATAGGCTTGACAACGACCTCGCAGCCAATCTCTTCTAGTCCTTCTTTTACAGCAAGGCCCGCCTCAAGCGAGCTAAGCGAGCCTTTTAATGAATCAATCGCAACTAAAATTCTCATAAAAGCACCAAAGATAATATGTAAACGCTAATTATACCAACGATACCCATTATAAACGTCATAGCTGTTTGTGTGCGATATCCTTGTTCTGCGCTCATCTTACTAAAATTTGTCACAACCCAGAAGTAGCTGTCATTTGCGTGAGATACGCACATCGCACCAGATGCTATCGCCATGACGCAAAGTGCAGCTGAAATTTCACTCGTAAAGCCAAGTGTATGCATTAGCGAGTTGTCAGCACTAAACGCGCCCATGATAGACGCTGTCGTGATGATAGCCACGGTCGAGCTTCCTTGAGCGGTTTTTAGTACGGCCGAGATAATGAATGGGAAGAAAATTCCTATCGCTTTTATGGTGGTTGCGTTTTCTTTTATGAAATTTACAAAGCCAGCCTCAGTGATGACATTACCCAAAACACCGCCAGCTGCTGTGATAAAGAGTATCGGTCCAGCGATCTTTAAAGATTCGTTCGTGATGTAGTCAAATTCTCTTATCTTTCTGGCTTCTACTAATAAAAACACACAAAAGATCACGCCAATGGCAAGAGCAATGATAGGATTTCCTAAAAATAAAAGTATCTTTGGTAAGAGAGCCGTTTTATCAAACATGCCTTGTTTTGCTAAAACATCGACAATAGAACCAATCGCCATAAAAATGATAGGCATGATGATAGGAGCAAGGCTCAAAAATCCGCTAGGTAGCGTGCCAAATTTCTTTAAAAGCTCTTCGTAACTAGCTGTGATAGTAGCGTCAGCATCTTTGTCGCTGATAGTCACGCTTTTGCCAACACTCTTTGAAAAGAAATAAACAGCTATCAACACAGGCACTGAAACGACTGTTCCCATGATGATGACAAGGAGTAAATTTCCGCCAAGACCAAGTGTTCCTGCGGCTGCTATTGGACCAGGAGTTGGCGGGATGAAGACGTGAGATGCGTATAGGCCGCCACTAAGTGCGACTGACATCGCGACTGGGCTTGCTGAAATTTTCTTATAAAGTGCCTCGCGAATAGAGTTTAAAACGACAAATCCGCTATCACAAAATACCGGAATGCCAACAACCCAGCCCATGATGAGCATAGCAAGCTCTGGACGCTTTTGTCCAACTAGCTTAACAACCATATCAGCTAGCTTTAAAGCAGCTCCCGTTTTTTCAAGCACAGTGCCGATGATCGTTCCAAAGATAATAACGATACCGATACTCTTAAATGTGCCACTAAAGCCGACACCTATCATCGCTGGGATCTTGGACAGATCGATGCCTGCGACGATCGCAAGAACCAAAGAAATACTCATAAGTGCCAAGAATGGATGCACTTTTAGCTTAGAGATCATAACGATCATAAGTATGATGGCTATAACAAAACAGACAATTAGTGAGATTCCGCTCATAAAAACTCCTTTGCTCTGAGATTTTGCTTAAGATTTTAGCAAAATTTGCTTGTATTTTTTCTAATATTTTTAAGTTTTTTGATTAATTAAATTTTTTTGACATATTTGAATAAATTTATAATTATTTGCCTAAATTTAGCCATTTTATAAGTTTAAAATTTTTAGCTTATTTTAAAATAACAAAACCAAGACCAAATTTATCAGTATGCCTATTATAATCAATCAAACTCTCGCCATATCCCGTAAAATACTGCAAATAGCCATAAACTCCTGTTGAGAAGATAGGAAACATATATGAAATTTCAGCAGCACCTTTATTTGTTTTATCAAAATGTAAGTTATTTCTTAGCATTAGGCTAAAAATGTGATCATTAAGGTTGTAGCTAAGCCTTACATCGCCGTGTCCTATGTATTTTAATATATCTTTATTATCGCCCTTATTGCCCACTATCATCCAAGCTCTTGGCGAAATGCTAAGCTTGCCAAAAACAAAATCACTTTGCACATAAGCTCTATTCCAGCTTCTTGAATTGCTACCATCTCGTCCATTTGACTCATGCAAAAGTCCAAATTTTAGGTTTTTAACACCTATTTGATCCAAATATTTTGGCGAAGCAAAATTTAGAAAAATTTCTGGCTGATAGTTCGTTTCACGAAATGGCGCTGAAGTTCTTGTTATCTGCCACCAAGATGTCTGCGTGTAGGCTGCTACAAGGCTCTCTCTAAACCCAAATAGGTCATAAAATAACGGCTTTGCAAGGCTTATTTGAAACTTAGTTTCAACGCTCTTTCGCTCATTGTTTGGCACATTTTTAGCATAAGTTACCGGCAAAAGGTAGTTAAATTTATAAAGCTCGATACCAAGTGCATTTTGTAAATTTTTACCACTTTTATCTTCTCTTAAAAGATCGGCTTGCTTTAGCTTCGCCTCTCTTGGTGCTGGCTCGCTCTCTTGCACATTTTGTATCACGTTTTGCTCGTTTAAAGAGCTTTTGGCTAGCTCTTTATAAATTTGCATCGCAGCCTTTATGTCGCCACTTTGCTCCAGCTCTTGTGCCCTTTTAAAATCATCTAACCCACTTGCCACCAAAAAACTAAGACTAAGGCTTAAAAATAATAAAATTTTACTCATCATTTATCTTCTTTTCTTGGATTTTCTTTGCCATTTCGTATTCGTCAGGGAAATTTACATTAAAAAACTGCTCACTATCTTTAAAATTTACGACTTTGCATTTACAGCTTTTTCTCAAAAGTCCGATTTTATGCTCATTTTTTAAATAAAACTCATGAGCCAAAGTGACAAGCCTTGGGCTAAAAAAACCACAAAGCGAGTGAATGTGCTCATTATCACTGGCCACAACCATGTCAAATTCATCTTTAAATTTAGCAAGTTTTTCTAAGCTTTTAAGATCAAAAAATGGCATATCGGCTGGTATCACAAAAATACTATGATCAAAATTTTTAAGAATGGAGTAAAGCGCGAGCATTGGCGAATAGTTATCGCTATTTTCATCTTTTATAAGCTTTAGTGGTGGGCTAAATTTCTCAAATTTTGAGCTTACATAAACTTCGTCAAAAACTTTACTAAATTTCGCAACCTCATAATGAGTAAGCGTCTTAAAACCACCAAATGGCAAAAGTGTCTTATCTTGCCCCATACGCGAGCTTTTGCCACCTGCTAAAATCACGCAAGTTTGCATCTTTTCCCTTAAGAAAGTTATGGGGCTAAATTTAGCTAAAAGCGGCTTTGATCTACCAAAAATATGTGATAAAAACTTATTTTTGTTTATGCTACTTGTGAAATTTTAAGCCTGCTTTGCCCTTTTCATTGTTAAAAATTCCTCGTAGCGACGATCAATGATAGCTTTGATCAAGGCATAGTTTTCTTGTGAGTTTTCTATATAAAAATAGGCGTTATCAAAGTATTTTTCACCAAATTTTTTCGAAACAAAATCCGTATAATCCTGCAAATACCAACCATATATTTTGGCGAATTTTGTCCGATCAGTCGTATAGTAAGCTTTTGCAAAGGCTTTACCAGCAGTATTTAGCTCCGCACCTCCAAGTACACCGTCCATAGCATCAAAAAGATACTGACGATAGTTAAAATTTTCGTCCATCTGTGCTATATCATCCGCAAAATCTACTGCAAATTCCTTTGAATAAAATTTGTGTTCCATGCACCAGCGAAAGAAAAATGCAATGTGTGTCGCACCATTTTCATGCAGTATATCAGTCGGCGCATCTTTCGCACCCCAGTGCCATTTTGCTTTGTCATATATTATATCTGGCATTTTTATCCTTTTAAAATGCTCAATTTTACTAAAACCATCTTAATCGCAGTAAAAATCATGGCCATTTTATCCATTTGCTTGCTATGATTAAAAAAAGATATAATGGCGCTTTTATTTAAGGAGAAGCAATGAGCGAAAAAAATCTACAAATTTTAGGCTGGATTGGCACATGCCTATCAGTTGTTATGTACTTTTCATACATCCCACAAATAATGGGCAACCTTGACGGCAACAAGACGCCTTTTATACAGCCACTGGCGGCTGCACTAAACTGCACAATCTGGACAAGTTACGGTCTATTAAAAGCTAAAAAAGACTATCCACTTTCTGCTGCAAACTTCCCAGGCATAATCTTTGGTCTTTTGGCTACGATAACAGCGTTTTAATGCGCTGATTTAGTTGTTGTGGCGATTTTATATAAAACATTATTTGCTTCGCCGCAACAACTAATTTATAATGTTTGCGCTATTTTGGCTAACTTTTCTTTAATTATATTGCCTTTTGAGCTTAGCGAAAAGATCATTTGCACTAGCTCCTCAGTTGTTGCCTCTATTCTTTTGTCATCACTACCTAAAGTTCTGAATTTGTTTAGGATAAGCGGACCAAATTCTTGATATGTGGACATAAAATCCTTATAGTCCTCTTGCAGTTCTGGTGCGTAAAAACTGATAAGCGAGTGTAATTTACCAATTTCAAATTTTGGATTTTCTATATTTAAATTTGGATTTATTAATAAAGCTACTTTGTAATGTATTCCCCCTAAAATATCCCCTACTATAATAAACGCTTCCTCTAGCTTTTGTTGCCTGAGTTTATTTTTCTCTTTTTTCGTGTTTAGATTAGCATACACCCATTGCGCACACATTGTTAGGACTGCACCAAGTACAATTTTCAATAAGTCAGATATCGAACTATCCATATTATTTTTTATAAGTCCCTTGGATCGGCGATTTTACCTGCTATGGCTGAGGCTGCTACAACTGCTGAGTTGGCTAGATAAATTTCACTCGTTCTATCGCCCATACGGCCGACGAAATTTCTATTTGTCGTCGAGATACAGCGCTCATTTGCACCTAAAATTCCCATATATCCGCCAAGGCAAGCACCACATGTTGGGTTACTCACGACCGCTCCTGCTTCGATGAAAATATCGATTAAGCCTTCTTTCTCGGCAGCTCTTGCGATCTTTTGCGTCGCTGGAGTGATGATGAGCCTTGTTTTGCGGGCTACTTTTTTGCCTTTTAAAATTTGTGCTGCGATTCGAAGGTCGCTTAGGCGGCCATTTGTGCATGAACCGATAAATGCTTGATCAATGGCTAAATCGTCACGAACCGCTTGTCTTACGCTCTTGCCGTTGCTTGGCAAAAATGGATATGCGATGACTGGATCAAGGTTTGTGACATCGATCTCTAAAATTTTGTCGTATTTTGCACCCTCGTCTGAGTAGAAAAATTTTGGTTTATCGCGTAAATTTTTATCTTTTAAAAACTCTTTTGTGATCTCATCAACCGCGATGATACCGCTCTTTGCACCAGCTTCGATCGCCATATTACACATTGAAAATCTATCATCCATGCTAAGGCCCTCTATTACCTCACCGCTAAACTCAAGCGCCTTGTAAAGTGCGCCATCAACGCCTATTTGGCGGATGATCTCAAGGATAAGATCCTTGCCATAAACGTGCTTATCAAGCTTGCCTTTAAAGACGACCTTGATACTCTCAGGCACTTTAAACCAGTTTTTACCAGTGATCATCGCATAAGCTAGGTCGGTGCTACCCATGCCGGTGCTAAATGCTCCAAGAGCGCCGTGTGTACAGGTGTGGCTGTCTGCGCCGATGATGACGTCACCTGGGATGACTAGCCCCTTTTCAGGCAAAAGCGCGTGCTCGATGCCCATATCTTTTTCATCAAAATAGTTTTTAAGGTCGTGTTTGTAGGCAAATTCGCGTGAAATTTTGGCTTGGTTGGCGCTTAAGATATCTTTTGTCGGGATGTAGTGATCCATCACGATAGCAAAGCCGTCTGGATTGGCTAGCTTTTTAGCGCCGCTTCGCTCAAACTGCTTGATCGAAATAGGTGTCGTGATGTCGTTACCTATGATCATATCGATCTTGCTTTCGATGATCTCTCCAGCACTTACCTCTTTGCCAACGTGATCTGAAAATATTTTCTCGGTGATAGTTTGTTTCATAAATTTCCTTTAAATTTTGAGGCGATTTTAACGAAAATTGCTAAATTTAAAGAAAATTTACTAAGCCAAAAGGCCTAGTAAATTTAGAATTTAACGCTAGCTGTTAGCATAAACTGACGAGCATAGCCTGGTTGTATCGGTATGATATTAGCATCCGTACCAGTAGATGAGGACGTATAATAAAGCTTGTCGGTCAAGTTTTTGACGTTAAATGAAAAATTCGTCTCGTAGCCCGCGATCTTGGTATCGTAGCTGATGAAAGCATCATAAACAAGTGCACTATCCATCTTGAATGCCGTTCCTGCTGGTACTGCAGATAAATTTGTCCTCATGTAGTAGGTGTACCATGAGCCAAAATACCTAGCTCCGCCGCCGATCCTTAGGCCTTTTGCGCCTAGATGGCTAAAGTCGTAGTTAGCAAAGAGGCTGGCTTGGTGCTTTGGCGTAGCTTCTAGCGGTTTGCCCACTAGCACGGCAAACGCTCCGCTATCCTTTCGCACCTCAGTTTTTGTGAATGCGTAGCTAGCGCCCACGCTTAGTCCTTGCGTCACGCGGCCGTTAAAGTCAAACTCAAATCCTCTAGAGCGCGCCTCGCCCACTGGCGTACTCACGCCACTTACGGTACGCATGATGTTTTTCTTATTGATATTAAAAACCGCCGCACTAGCCGTTATGCTATCGTTTTGAAATTTAGATCCAAACTCTATACTTTTGCCCTCTTCAGGCTTTATATCGCCGATATCGCCTTTCATAGCCATTTGCGGATTGAAACTTTGTGCGTAGTTGGTATAGACCGACCACTGAGGCGTTAGTAGATATAAAAGCCCAGTTTGCCACGTAAATTTGCCATCTTGCTGATCTGTGCTATTTGGCCCACTGGTTGTGCCGCGAGCTACTTGGTCGTAGTATTCATACCTAGTTCCTAAAGAATAGATTAAGTTTTCAGTTAAATTTATGCTATCTTGTGCGTAAAATCCGATCGTTTTTAGCTTTTGGTACTGGATGCTTGACTCCCTGGCAGTTGGTAGTCCTACTCTTCCATAGATAGGATGATATATGTTTATGCTTAAGTGGTTACCCGTATCTTTTAGGCCACCTGGTCTATAGCGGTAGTATTCCTTTGCGTCGATGCCAAAGAGCAAGTTGTGTTCTATCTCACCTGTTTTAACATAGCCGTTTAAATTTAGTGATCCAGCATGTGTGCGGTGGATAAATCCGTCGTAATATTCGTTTCGCCTAGTTGCTGTGCCATTATTTAAATTTACGTTCATTAGCCTTATGTGTCCGTACTCGTGCTTTGAGCGAGAAAATGCATAAGCGCCCTTTAGTAGCCAGTTTTCGCCGAGATTTTTCTCAAAATTTACATCTAGCGTGTCAAGCTTTGTTTTTAGCTTATTAAATGGCTCATCAAGGCGTCTTTTCTTATCTATGGGTAGTAGCTTGCCAGTGCTTGGAATGAGATACATGCCTCGGTCGATCGGATCGGTCGAGCGTGTGTGCGCATAGGCAAAATTTATGCGGTAGTCATCGCCTTTATACGAAAGCGATGGCGCAAAGAGAACATTTTTATATTCGCCAAACTCTCTCCAGTAGTCCTTTTGCATCGTATCAAATATAAATCTATACGCAAATCCACTCTCTGCAATAGGTCCTGTGGTATCAAAGCCTGTATTCCAGTAGTTGCGGTTGCCGATGCCCGCCCAAATTTCGTTTGAGAAGTCGTATTTTGGCTTTTTGGTGACCATATTTATGATGCCGCCAGGTTCTTGCGCACCGTAGAGCAAGCTAGAGGGGCCTTTTAGCACCTCGACACTTTCTACGGTTTTGTTAAAACTATGCATGACGCTAGCAGACACGCCGTTTCGCATGATCGAGCCGTCGCGTCCGCCACCAAATCCTCTTTTTATGATCGAATCAAAGATGCCGCCCGTGGTGTTGCCGTAGCTAACGCCGCTTACATTTTGAAGGCTCTCAGCTAGGGTCTCTGGCTTTTTATCCTTTAGCTGCTGCTGGGTTACAACGTTTACCGTCTGCGGGATCTCAAGAATTGGCGTATTTGTCTTGCCTACCTCACTCGTTGTGGCTCTGTAACCATCATCTGCGCTATCTTCAATGTTAATTCCATCTAAGCTTACATCAGTAGCATTTAAAGCAGAAATAGCAAAACAAAGCACCGCACTAATGCGAAATTTATTCATTTAACATCCCTTAAAGAAAATTTAATATTATAAAAATAGTTATCATTATATAAAAATATATTTTAAATTTTTATGAAAAAAATTTACGAAAAATTTATATTTTAATAACATTACAAATAAAATATTTGTAAAAATTAAACATGGATCAGAAAACAGATTTTTACTATTCTTGTCATAGCTAGCGATAAAGCTTTTATTAAAACATTTTTGCAACATTTCTGATATAATCCCCACATGAAGTACGCACATTTAGTTCAAATAGCAAGTTATTTATCAAATTTTACAAAGATAAACCAAGCAAAACGCATTAATGATATGGCTATTTTGATCGAATTTAATGGCGAGAAGATTATCTTTGATCTAAACAAATCAAACTCCTCTATCTACAAAGATGACGAGCTAAAAGAAGCAAAAATCTATCAAGCACCTTTTGATAATGTGCTAAAAAAACGCTTTAATGCCTCGCATATAAAAAGCGTTGAATGTTTAAAAGACAATAGAATTTTAAAATTTATCTGCACGCAAAGTGGCGCATATAAAAGTGAAAATTTTATCCTCTATCTTGAATTTACAGGTCGCTTTACAAATGCTGTGATAACTGATGAAAACAACGTAATAATCGAAGCGTTAAGACACATCGATAATAGCTACCGAAAGATAGAAACTGGCGAAGTTTTAAGAGAGCTTCCAGCTATCACCATCAAAGAAAAACCGTGCGAGCCCATAACTGACTTTGAGGCGTTTTTTAAGAGCGAAGCGGCCAGAGTAAATGAGTCCAGGATAGTTGGCTTAAAAGAGGCGAAGCTTGCAAGCGTACAAAAAAAGATAGATAGCATGAGCGAAATTTTAAACTCACTTGAAGACAAAGATGAGCTGATGAGAAAGAGTGAAGAAGCTGCGAATTTAGGATCACTTTTGCTTGCAAATTTGGGAAATTTTAAGGGCTATGAGAGAGAAATTTGCCTGAAAGATTTTGATGGCAACGAGATAAAACTAACTCTTAGCGATACTCCAAAAAACAGCGCAAATGAGTTTTACGCAAGATCAAAAAAGCTTCGCGCAAAAGCCCTTGGCGTGGAGATAGAAAAGAGAAATTTAAAAGAAAAAATCGACTTTTTTGAAGGACTAAAATCTCTTTTAAAAGAAGCGAATAGTCTTTATGAGCTTGAAATTTTAAGCCCAAAAAACAAGGCAAAACAAAGAGATAGACACATAAAAGATGTAAGTGAAAATACTGAAATTTTTTACGTTAGAGAGTTTAAGATTTTAGTTGGTAGAAATGAAAAAGGCAATATAAATTTACTTGATCTTGCTAAAAAAGATGACATCTGGCTTCATCTAAAAGACGCCCCAAGCGCTCACGTTATCATCAAAACAAATAAGAGCAAGGTACCCGAAGATGTGCTAAAAATGGCAGCTAAATTCTGCGTGGAATTTAGTGTAAAGGGAGCTGGCAGATACGAGGTAGACTATACTAAGCGTGAAAATTTAAAACGTGAAAACGGCGCAAATGTCACTTACACAAACTACAAAACGATCATCATAAATAAAGGCTAAAAATGGCAGTAACACCTTTAGGAAATAGTAACTTTATAAATCAAAATGCCCCAGTAGTATCGCAAGTGCATGCAAATCAACAAGCTAGATTTGATATGCAGTCTTTGATGGCAGCTGAGCTTGCCTCGCAACAAAGTGAAGAAATCAAAGAGGTACGTCCGATGGAAGAGTCTTATAAAATAGACCCTGAAAAGGAGCATGAGCGCCAAAAAAATGAAGAAGAGACAAGTGAGTTTGAGAGCGAAAAACAAAATTCAAGAGATAGTGACGAAGAAAATTTGGACGATATAGCAGATAATGAGGAAATAGTGCCTAGCGAACATCATATGCTTGACATAACTATTTGATACCTAAACACCCCAGCCCCACAAACGCCACATCTCAAGTCAGTGATACTCCCCCAACACCTAACCCTCCTTCAAATTTTTAACGCAGTAAATGATAAAGAAAAACTTTTCAAGATCCACTCTGACTCACCTAAAGCCTGCCCACTTGGTAGCAAGATCGAGGGACTCTTAACTGGTCACTTCCTAAAAGCACAAGAAGCTTTAGAGGATAGTTTAAGAAACATTACTTTACAAGATCTATTGGATGAACTTATTAATCTATAAAAATTTAAAAAGTTGACAAACTAAGTTATAGAATTTAAAAAGTAGGCAAATATATAAAAACCAATCTATTTTTTATTAGGAACGCTATGCGCTCCTAACTATTTTTATATACTTTATGTAAGAATTTTTATAAATTTCTAGATTTATTACTCTTTGCTCTTCTCTTTTTTAGCTTTACTCTTTTTCTCTGCTTTATCTTTTAGCTTTTCTTTCTTATCTTTGACTTCTTTTGCACTATCTTTAGCACTATCTTTTTTCTCTTTTACTTCATCACTCTTTTTACTTGCTTTTTCTTTTATCTCATCTTTTTTAGATTTTATTTTAGATTTTGTGTCATCTATCTTTGTAGTGCCTGATACTGATATATCTGATTTTAAATTTTCAAATGTCTTATCGCCTATACCATTTACATTTTTTATATCTTCTATTGAGTTAAATTTATTCGCTTTTCTATACTCTATTATTGCATCTGCCTTTGAAGAACCTATACCATCTAAACTCATTAACTCTTCTTTTGTGGCGGTGTTTAAATTTATGGCTGCTAGTAATGTAGAAGCTGCTGCTAATAGTGAGAATATAATCTTTTTCATTTTTTGTCCTTTTTGGGTAAATTTGGGTTTGGAGTCTATCATATTTGGTGTTTTTAGTCAACACTTGTATAAAAGCATAAACTAAAAGATATTTATAAACATAGAGATAAAAAGTCTAATTATTTAAAAATATAAATAAATTTTAGATTTGATATTTTGTTATAAATTAAAAAAATATTAAAAGAAGATTGTTTAGATAAAGAAGATTAAAAATTAACAAAGCCCGCAACGACCTACTTTTCCAACATCCCAGTAAGGGAGAGTATCATCAGCCAGGACGAGCTTAGCTTCTTGGTTCGAGATGGAGCAAGGCGTTTCCTCGTCTGTATAGTCACGGGCAGTGTTAAATAAAAAATATATCAGATAAATCTCTTATTTAACACTACTTGATAAAGTTAAAAGTCATAAACAAAGTCTTATAAAAACATATCTTATTAAGTTTTTATCCTTAACAAGGAAGTGATGCTTATTAAAAGATAAGCAGACGAGCTATTAGTACTGGTCAGCTAAAGGACTTTCATCCATTACACACCCAGCCTATCAAACACATAGTCTATATGAGCTCTTAAAAGAAGATTCATCTTGGAGTTGGCTTCCTGCTTAGATGCTTTCAGCAGTTATCACATCCCAACATAGCTACCGAGCGGTGCCCTTGGCAGAACAACTCGTACACCAGTGGTTGGTTCGACCCGGTCCTCTCGTACTAGGGTCAACTCTCCTCAATCTTCTTGCGCCCACGGCAGATAGGGACCGAACTGTCTCACGACGTTCTGAACCCAGCTCGCGTACCGCTTTAAATGGCGAACAGCCATACCCTTGGGACCTGCTCCAGCCCCAGGATGCGATGAGCCGACATCGAGGTGCCAAACCTCCCCGTCGATGTGAGCTCTTGGGGGAGATCAGCCTGTTATCCCCGGGGTACCTTTTATCCTTTGAGCGATGGCCCTTCCACACAGAACCACCGGATCACTAAGACCGACTTTCGTCTCTGCTTGACGTGTATGTCTCGCAGTTAAGCTGGCTTATGCCTTTATACTCTACGAACGATTTCCAACCGTTCTGAGCCAACCTTTGTAAGCCTCCGTTACATTTTGGGAGGCGACCGCCCCAGTCAAACTACCCACCAGACATTGTCCTACTTGAGGATAACTCAAGCTAGTTAGCTATCAGAATAAAAAAGAGTGGTATCTCAACAATGGCTCACCATAAACTGGCGTCTATGGATCAAAGCCTCCCACCTATCCTGCACATTTTTATCCCAATAGCAGTGTCAAGCTGTAGTAAAGGTCCACGGGGTCTTTCCGTCTTGCCGCGGGTAGGAGGAATTTTCACCTCCACTACAATTTCACTGGATCCCTCTTCGAGACAGCTCCCATCTCGTTACGCCATTCATGCAGGTCGATATTTAATCGACAAGGAATTTCGCTACCTTAGGACCGTTATAGTTACGGCCGCCGTTTACTCGGGCTTCGATCAAACGCTTCGCAGAGCTAACGTCATCAATTAACCTTCGAGCACCGGGCAGGCGTCACACCCTATACATCCTCTTACGAGTTAGCAGAGTGCTGTGTTTTTGGTAAACAGTCGGGAGGGACTCTTTGTTGTAACCTTCAATGCTTACGGAGTAAATCCTTCACAAAGTTAGGCACACCTTATACCGAAGATACGGTGCTATTTTGCAGAGTTCCTTGAAGAGAGTTCTTCCACGCGCCTTAGAATACTCATCCCACCCACCTGTGTCGGTTTACGGTACGGGCAACTATAACTAAACTTAGAAACTTTTCTTGGCTCGACAGTATCAGCAATTCGCTATCCATTCCGAAGAACTTCAAACGCCTGTGGGGTCTCGGCTTAAAAAGATCCGGATTTGCCTGGATCTTAACCTACACCTTTCGACTAGCACTACCATCCGCTAGCTTGCTTAACTCTAAGCGTCCTTCCATCGCACATTATAGTTGGCATTGGAATATTAACCAATTTTCCATCGCATACCCCTTTCGGACTTTGCTTAGGACCCGGCTAACCCTACGATGACGAGCATCGCGTAGGAAACCTTGGGTTTACGGCGTTGGGGATTCTCACCCCAATTATCGCTACTCATGCCTGCATGCTCACTTGTATTCACTCCAGCACTCCTTACCGGTATACCTTCAACGCAAATACAACGCTCTCCTACCACTTAGTAAAACTAAGTCTAAAGCTTCGGTACTCATTTTAGCCCCGTTATATTTTCCGCGCAGAATCACTAGACCAGTGAGCTATTACGCTTTCTTTAAAGGATGGCTGCTTCTAAGCCAACCTCCTGGTTGTTTAAGTAACTCCACATCGTTTTCCACTTAAATGAGATTTAGGGACCTTAGCTGTTAGTCTGGGTTGTTCCCCTCTCGACGACGGATTTTATCACTCGCCGCCTGACTGCCATGATTACACACTAGGTATTCGGAGTTTGATAGGGTTTGGTACATTGGTGTATGCCCTAGCCCATTCAGTGCTCTACCCCCTAGTGTTACTACATGACGCTATACCTAAATATATTTCGGAGAGAACCAGCTATCACGATGTTTGATTGGCCTTTCACCCCTATCCACAAGTCATCCCATAGCTTTTCAACGCTAGCGGGTTCGGTCCTCCACCGGCTCTTACACCGGTTTCAACCTGCTCATGGATAGATCACATCGTTTCGGGTCTGCAACGTCTGACTAAACGCCCTATTAAGACTCGCTTTCGCTACGGCTCCGGGTTTCCTTAACCTCGCCAGACATCACAACTCGCAGGCTCATTATGCAAAAGGCAGTCCATCACCCTGATAAATCATAGGGCTCTGAATGATTGTAAGCAAATGGTTTCAGGTTCTATTTCACTCTGATCACCTCAGTTCTTTTCACCTTTCCCTCACGGTACTTGTGCACTATCGGTCTAGTAGTAGTATTTAGGGTTGGATAGTGGTCTACCCAGCTTCAGACAGAATATCACGTGTTCCGCCCTACTCAGGATACTGCTAAGTAAAACAAAGCTTTCATATACGGGAGTATCACCCTCTACGCTCAACCTTTCCAGGTTATTCTATTAGCTAAGTTTAGTCTATATTGCAGTCCTACAACCCCGTTAGTAAACTAACGGTTTGCCCTCTTACGCGTTCGCTCGCCGCTACTAGCGTAATCTCTTTTGATTTCTTTTCCTGAGGGTACTAAGATGTTTCAATTCCCCTCGTTCGCTCCATATTAGGTAGTTAAGCTCGCGCTTAACTGGGTTGCCCCATTCAGAAATTCCCGGATCAAAGCCCCTTGACGGCTCCCCGAGACTTATCGCAGCCTGGCACGTCTTTCATCGCCTCTACTAGCCAAGGCATCCACCACTTGCTCTTTGTAGCTTACCTTTTCTATATTAGATTATTCTAATTCGCATCACTTCCTTGTTAAAGATAACTTTATGTTACTGTATTTAAATTCTAGCTCTCAAGACGGAAAGCATTGACTACTATTTAGATAAGTTTTAAATCCTAAATAGATTGTGATGTCAAACTTTTGCATTAAATGCAAAGAGAATAGAAATTTAAATCTTTAACAAGTCCTGTAAAATTGTTTTTAAAACTTGCTTGTGACTATTAACAATATTAATTAAAAGAACATTTAGACAAAAGTCTAATTAGAAAGTTTAATTTTTAAGCTCTCTAATTAGACTTAATATAGTTAAACTATTTTATGGTGGAGAATAGCGGGATCGAACCGCTGACCTCCTGCGTGCAAAGCAGGCGCTCTCCCAGCTGAGCTAATTCCCCAATTAAATTCTCTGGTGGGCCTAACAAGACTTGAACTTGTGACCTCACCCTTATCAGGGGTGCACTCTAACCAGCTGAGCTATAGGCCCCTATAGGTCTATCAATCTTTCAAAACTAAACAAGGATGATTGAGAATATCTTTCTTATAGATATCTTGTGAGAGAATATCTATATGTACTCTAGAAAGGAGGTGATCCAACCGCAGGTTCTCCTACGGTTACCTTGTTACGACTTCACCCCAGTCGCTGATTCCACTGTGGACGGTAACTAATTTAGTATTCCGGCTTCGAGTGAAATCAACTCCCATGGTGTGACGGGCGGTGAGTACAAGACCCGGGAACGTATTCACCGTAGCATGGCTGATCTACGATTACTAGCGATTCCGGCTTCATGGAGTCGAGTTGCAGACTCCAATCCGAACTGGGACATATTTTATAGATTTGCTCCATCTCGCGATATTGCTTCTCATTGTATATGCCATTGTAGCACGTGTGTCGCCCCGGACATAAGGGCCATGATGACTTGACGTCGTCCACACCTTCCTCCTCCTTACGAAGGCAGTCTCATTAGAGTGCTCAGCCGAACTGTTAGCAACTAATGACGTGGGTTGCGCTCGTTGCGGGACTTAACCCAACATCTCACGACACGAGCTGACGACAGCCGTGCAGCACCTGTCTTAACATTTCTGCAAGCAGACACTCTTCTATCTCTAGATGATTTGTTAGATATCAAGTCCGGGTAAGGTTCTTCGCGTATCTTCGAATTAAACCACATGCTCCACCGCTTGTGCGGGTCCCCGTCTATTCCTTTGAGTTTTAATCTTGCGACCGTACTCCCCAGGCGGTATACTTAATCCGTTAGGTGCATTACTGCCAAGACTAGCTTAGCAACAACTAGTATACATCGTTTAGGGCGTGGACTACCAGGGTATCTAATCCTGTTTGCTCCCCACGCTTTCACGCATTAGCGTCAGTTGAGTTCCAGCAGATCGCCTTCGCAATGGGTATTCCTGGTGATCTCTACGGATTTTACCCCTACACCACCAATTCCATCTGCCTCTCCCTCACTCTAGATTACCAGTTTCCCAAGCAGTTCTATGGTTAAGCCATAGGATTTCACAAGAGACTTGATAATCCGCCTACGCGTCCTTTACGCCCAGTGATTCCGAGTAACGCTTGCACCCTCCGTATTACCGCGGCTGCTGGCACGGAGTTAGCCGGTGCTTATTCGTTAGGTACCGTCATTGTTCTTCCCTAACAAAAGGAGTTTACGCTCCGAAAAGTGTCATCCTCCACGCGGCGTTGCTGCTTCAGGGTTTCCCCCATTGAGCAATATTCCCTACTGCTGCCTCCCGTAGGAGTCTGGACCGTGTCTCAGTTCCAGTGTGACTGATCATCCTCTCAGACCAGTTATGCGTCATAGCCTTGGTGAGCCATTACCTCACCAACTAGCTGATACAATATAGCCTCATCCTACACCGAAAAACTTTCCCTATCTAACTTATGTAAGACAGGAGTATAGAGTATTAGCAGCCGTTTCCAACTGTTGTCCTCTAGTGTAGGGCAGATTAGCTATACATTACTCACCCGTGCGCCACTAACTCATAAGAGCAAGCTCTTACTTGTCCGTTCGACTTGCATGTATTAGGCACGCCGCCAGCGTTCACTCTGAGCCAGGATCAAACTCTCCATATTATTACCTAGCAAAATTTATTTGATAGGATTTTATTATGAAGTTTTTAATCAAAAAAACTTTTAGTTTTATTTATTAGTTTGTCTAATCTATTATAATTATAAAATAATAGACTGGCTCAATCGATCACTTGTTTAGATTTCAAAGATTGACTAATAGTTTAACAATTGTAAGTTAAAAGAACAACGATAAAAAGAAAAGGCTTTATTAACCAATGAAGTTAAAGGTGGTTTCTCGTTTCGTGAGCTGGAATTATATACGAGCAATACTTAAAGATAGTTGAAATAATTAGGGAATTTGAGAAAAAATTGTTAGCGATTAAAAATTTTAAATTGTGTATTTTTATTAGTGGGTTTATAGGGTTTAGTTTTTGAAATATAAATTTGGAGAGTTTTTGCTCTCCATTATAATTAAGCATTAAATTATGTGAACTTTTACACAATATCTATTAATAAGCCGCTATAAGCTCTATTTCCACAAGCGCATCTTTTGGCAGGGTCTTAACGGCTACTGTACTTCTAGCAGGATAAGGCTCTTTAAAAAATTTAGAATACACAGTATTTACTTTAACAAAATCTGCCATATCTGCTAGAAATATTGTGGTTTTTACAGCATTATCAAAAGTAAGCCCTGCCTCAGCCAAGATATTTTTTAAATTTTCAAGAGATTGCTCAGCTTGAGCTTCTACGCTACTACCTGCAAACTCACCCGCTGGTGTGACACCAAGCTGACCTGAGATAAATAAAAATCCATTTACGCTAATAGCTTGAGAATATGGTCCAATCGCCTGTGGAGCATTTTTTGTTGAGATTTGTTTTTTCATATTTTCTCCTTTTGAAATTTTTTAAAATCCTACTATAAATTTTCTAAATTTTTAGTCTCCAAAAGCTATAATGGGCAAAATTTCAAAAGGATGAAGATGCAAAATATACTCGCACCAAATGAGTTTTTAGACGATTATGTACTCGGTGCTGAGTTGGCTAAAAATGCTGGCATCTCATCAAATGCTTATCTTTTTTGGAAAAATGTCATAAGTGCTAAATTTGAAAACTCAAGAATAGTTTTTCTTAGAAAAAATAGCATTCCAATCAAATTTCAAAACATTATAAAAACCTGCACACCTTTAAATGGCCTTATTCCAACAGGCGTATTTTGCTCTTTTACCTCGCTTGCCCCTTCTCATCTTGTAGCAAAAAATGGCTCTAAGATCTATGAGCTCTTTAAATTTCATGAGATTTGCGGCATCAAATTTATAGACTTGAAGAAATTTTATGATGATTTTAATCTTAGCTATTCTTATAGAATTTACATTGAAAAGTGTAAATTTTTCTCACCTGCTCCATTTGAAAAACGCATAAAATTAACTGAAACTATGTGTCTTGGATATTACTAAAGTCCGCTAGCTAGCTTGCTAGCGGGATAAATTTAGATCTTTTTGTAAGGTGCTTGGCCAACTTCATAGAAGTTATTGCCCTCGCAGTCAATGGCAACTATTGCTGGGAAATCCTCAACTGTAAGCCTAGCCACTGCCTCTGGTCCTAGCTCTGGGTAAGCTAGCACTTCATATTTTTTGATACTTTGGCTAATGAGAGCTCCGATGCCACCAATAGCAACCATATAAACACAGCATGATTTTTTCATAGCCTCGACTACTGCGTCACTCCTGTAGCCTTTACCGATCATACCATTTATACCAACTTCATTTATCATAGTTGGGGTGTATTTATCCATTCTACCGCTTGTTGTTGGGCCTGCTGCGCCGATAGCTTGATTTGGCTTGGCTGGAGTTGGTCCGACGTAGTAGATAGTCTCACCCTTTAGCTCAACTGGTAGTTTCTCGCCGCGTGCTAAAGTTTCAGTAAGTGCCTTATGCGCAGCGTCACGAGCTGCTATGATAGTGCCTGATATTAGGACGTTGTCGCCTGCTTTTAGGCTCTTTACCACCTCTTTATCAAATGGTGCTGTTATTCTTTTTACTTCTGACATTTTTTCTCCTTAAAGCTCGGCATCTGCGTGGCGTGCAGCGTGGCAGTTGATGTTTATAGCAACAGGAAGACCTGCTATGTGGGTTGGATACCACTCGACATTTACTTTTACGGCAGTAGTATCGCCACCAAGCCCTTGAGGACCAACACCAGTTTTGCAAGCAAGCTCTAGTAACTCGTCTTCTAATTTGGCATATCTTGGATCAGAATTTTTACTATCGACTGAACGAACTGCTGCTTCTTTTGCCAAAAGTGCTGCCTTATCCATCGTACCGCCTATGCCAACGCCTATTGTTAGTGGAGGACAGGCGTTTGGTCCAGCGTATTTTACAGCCTCTAAAAAGACTTTTTTTACACCCTCTATACCATCAGCTGGCACAAGCATTTTTAAAACCGATTTATTCTCACTACCAAAACCTTTTGGAGCTACTTTTATCTTTAGCTTATCTCCTGGCACGATTCTAGTGTGAATGACGGCTGGAGTGTTGTTTGTGGTATTTTTTCTCTCAAAAAGTGGCTCAGCAACAACTGACTTTCTTAGATAACCTTCAGTGTAGCCTTCCGCAATACCCTCGTTTATCGCATCTTCAATATATCCACCCTCAATATGCACATCTTGGCCGATCTGCACAAAAACAACCGTCATACCGGTGTCTTGGCAGATAGGTGCAACGCCCTCTTCTGCAAGCTTAGCGTTTTGTAAAATTTTGCCCAAAATGTCTTTGCCTAGTGACGAGCTTTCATTACTTTGAGCCTTTGTAAAAGCAGCCTTTAAATCTGGCGTCACAACATAACAGGCCTGTTTGCAAAGCTTAGCAACAACTTCTCTTATATCTTTTACATTTATTATTCTCATCTTTACTCCTCGTAAAAAACAATTTTTAATTATATTAACTATATTTAAAATTTAAGATTAAATTTTACTGTTGGATATCTACTCGAAAAATTTATATGAGTTTATTTTGTTTGACTACAACAAGAAGACTTATCTAAAACAAAAATTTAATGAAATAAGCGATGGCGAAATTGAGTCTATAGCATTACAATATTGATAGAAATTTACATAACATGGCTTATTTAAGCCATAAATATATAAATTTAAGATTGAATGCTCTCCTCTTCATTTTTTATCTTTTTTCTAACTTTGACTCGTGATATGCTAGCTCCATCCATCTTTCTTACTTCGTAGTAGCAGTTTTCGTCCTCGATCTTATCGCCTACAACTGGCAAACGACCGATTAAGTTGAAGACATATCCACCGATTGTAACTTGATCTGTCTCTTCGTCAAAGCTTATACCAAGAACCTCTTCAACGCTCTCTAGATCATATCTGCCTTGAAATTCATAAATATTGTCATTTATCTTTTTATAGTGTTGATCGACTTCATCGTGCTCGTCATTAAAATCACCAAGCACCTCTTCCATTATATCTTCCATCGTAAGAAGTCCGGCTGTTCCGCCATACTCATCGACTACGAGTGCCGCTGAAATTTGCTCTTTATTCATCATTACAAGCACTTTTGAAATAGAAAGGCTCTCAGGCACGATGACAAATTTACGAACAATTGAGTCAAAACTCTTTTCTTTGTCTTTACTAAAGTGAAGTTGCAAAATATCTCTAATGTGTATCATGCCCAAAATGATATCTTTTGAGCCGTCTATATAAGGAAAGCGAGTGTATTTTGACTCAAATACAACTTGTAAATTCTCTTCAAAGCTCTTTTGTTTATTTATACAGATCATATCGCGCCTTGGCGTCATGATCTCTTTTGCGACTGTGTCACTAAAATCAACTGCATTTTTAATGATCTCAGTCTCAAAGCTATCAAGCACGCCGCCCTTTAAGCTCTCACCAACGATGATTTTTATCTCTTCTTCAGAGTGGGCTAGTTCATTCTCTTTAGCTGGCTGGATACCTAAAATTTTAAGTCCAATGGTCGCTAAAATATCAAAAAGCTTAATTACAGGCGAAAATAGTACCCAGAAAAAGTGAAGTGGACGAGCGATTTTTAACACTGAAGTCTCAGCCTTTGCGATAGCAACTGACTTTGGCACAAGCTCGCCCATTACAACATGAAGTAGTGTGATAAGCGTAAATGCGATCGCAAAACCAACCGTATGAACTAAGATATCACTAAAGTTGAAGAAATTTTTAAGTGGAGCTTCTATAAGTCTTGCAACCGCTGGCTCACCGATCCAACCAAGAGCAAGTGAGCTTAGTGTGATGCCAAGCTGAGTGGCACTAAGATAGGTATCAAGCTTGTTTGACATCTCAAAAGCAAGCTGAGCGTTTGGCTTTTTCTCTTTGATAAGCTCTTCAAGTCTAGACTTACGAACTTTAACAAGAGAAAATTCTGATAAAACAAAAAAGGCATTTAGTAAAATGAATACAATGGCAAGTATTACCATTAAAAGCGAATTATCGCTACTGGGGTTCAATTATGATCCTTAAGAGTTAAAAATTTTTGCCTGATTATAGCGAATTTATATTTAGCGGTCAAATTAGCCACGCCCAAAAGTAACAATATTTCTTAAATTTAAGATTTATAAAAACTTCTTAAATCATATTTTGATAACATTATTTTCATCACTAAATTTATGGATTTTACAATGAGCAAAAAGAATTTTTCATCGCGCTGGGCATTTATATTGGCCTGTGTTGGATCAGCAGTTGGCATGGCAAATGTCTGGGGCTTTCCTTACAAACTTGGCACAAATGGCGGTGCAGCGTTTTTACTCATCTATGTTTTTTTTATAGCTCTTTTTTCATACGTTGGTCTAAGTGCGGAGTATGCGATTGGCAGACGTGCAAAAACTGGTACGCTTGGATCATATAAATATGCTTGGCAAAGTAGAAAATTAGGCGTATTTGGTAGTATTATTGGTTGGCTTCCACTTGCTGGTTCACTTTGTATAGCCATCGGCTACGCAGTTATCATCGCCTACGTGCTAAAAGCCCTTACTCAGGCACTTACTGGCTCATTTATGAGCGTTGATACGAACGTTTGGTTTAACTCATTTGCACTTCAAGACTACTCAGTCTTACCTTATCATTTTATTATCGTTGTTGGCACGCTTCTTACACTATTTTTTGGGGCAAAAAGTATCGAAAAAACAAATCAAATAATGATGCCACTGTTTTTCGTATTGTTTAGCATCTTGGCTATAAATGTTGCGATGCTGCCAAATGCATTTGATGGGTATAAATTCCTTTTTATTCCTGACTTTAGTAAGCTTGCGGACCCGATGGTATGGGTTTCTGCGATGGGTCAAGCCTTTTTCTCGCTCTCTATCACGGGTTCTGGCATGATAGTTTATGGGGCTTACCTTTCAAAAGATGAAGATATCGTTGAAAGTGCTAAAACTACGGCCTTTTTTGATACTATTGCGGCTCTTGTGGCCGCTCTTGTTATGATCCCAGCGGTCTTTGCCTATGTTATGGATCCAGCCGAAGGTCCAAAGCTACTTTTTGTAACGCTTCCAAAAATTTTACAAAATATGATCGGTGGACAAATTTTTGCCATTATTTTATTTACAGCTGTTATCTTTGGTGGTATCACTTCACTTCAAAATATGTTTGAGGTCGTGGCTGAGTCACTAATGCATAAATTTCCGTTTCTTAGTAGATTTTGGACACTCACGCTACTTTGTGCAGTTTGCTTTGGCATAGGAGCGTTTATGGAGCCTATTAGCAGTTGGGGGCCTTGGATGGACTTTGTATCGATCTATATCATTCCAATCGGCGCGGTAATCGGTGCTATTTCTTGGTTTTGGATTATTAAAAAAGATGAAATTTTAGACGAGATAAATTCTGGAGCAAATAAATCTTATGGTAATTTTTGGTATTTTGTAGGCAAATTTATCTACGTTCCGCTAACATTTTTACTTTGTATCATAGCCGTAAGTAAGGGAATTTCTTTTTAAATTTAGCTCACCAAAAAATAAGCTAAATTTAAAAATTTTTGAAGTTATCTTAGTTTTTTTGTGCCAATATAAGTGGCAAAAATTTCTTGTGAGCCATCTTTTTTAAATAAAATAACATCGTATTGCTCGGCTTTACTGCCTTGTTCCATGCCTTGACTCTCCATCGGCATGCCAGGTACTGCGATACCAACTACATCTTTTGGCTTAAGCTCTAGTAGGCGCTTTACCTCATCGGCTGGAACATGACCTTCTATGATATATCCATCGATGATTGCTGTATGGCAGCTTGAAAGCTCTAGCGGCACGTTAAATTCTTTCTTAACTTTAGCTATATCATCTACTTTTATGACCTCTTCGCTAAATCCAGCCTTCTGCATCGCCTCACCCCAGCTAGTACAACATCCACAAGTTGGGCTTTTATAGACCTTCATATCAGCCGCGAACGCAAGTGTTGCAAAAAAGCCAAGAGCCAAAAATGCTAATTTCTTCATCATTTTCCTTTACGTAAAATTTGCAAAATGATATAGCTCGCATTTAAATTTTATATAAATGCTTAATATTGCTTGCTATAATTCGCCAAAATTTACAAAAGGCACTTTATGTTTTCATCATTTTTTAAAGATAAAAAATGGGCACTCTGGGCTTATGGCGGAGCGATATTTATCATCTTGCTTCTTGTTTATCAAACACACCTAAATGTCCGTATAAACGAGTGGTATAAAAATTTCTACGACATCGTGCAAAACTCAAAAGATCATAATGTAAGTGAGTTTTGGCGAGAAATTTTTAACTTTATAAAAATCGCTATGCCTTATGTCGTGACTTACACTGTTATCTCGTTTTTTGCTAGCCACTGGGTCTTTCGCTGGAGAGAGGCGATGACGTTTAGATATCTAAAATTTTGGCAAAACTGCAAAAGTGACATCGAGGGCAGCTCACAGCGTATCCAAGAAGATGTCTACCGCTTTGCCAAAATAATGGAAAGCCTTGGCGTGCAGGTTTTAAGGGCGATCATGACGCTAATTGCCTTTATACCAGTACTTTGGGAGCTAAGCAAGAGCGTGAGTTTGCCTTACATCAAAGATATCGAAGGCTCGCTTGTTTATATCGCTTTAATAATTAGCATCGGTGGCTTAATTATTTCGTGGTTTGTGGGCATTAAACTCCCACATATCGAGTATAACAACCAAAAAGCAGAAGCGGCATTTAGAAAAGAGCTGGTTTACGGCGAAGATGATAAGTCTAAATTTTGCCAGCCAAACGTCATGCTAGAGCTTTTTACGGGTGTAAAGTTAAATTATTACAAACTATTTTTGCACTACGGCTACTTTAACCTTTGGCTCATCTCTTTTTCACAAATTCTTGTCATTGTACCTTATGTCATCATGGGAAATGGCCTATTTAGCGGCGTTATAACGCTTGGTGTGCTTATACAAGCTAGCAACGCTTTTTCTCAAGTTAGAGAGAGTTTTAGCGTCTTTATCGACAACTGGACGACGATAACAGAGCTAAGATCTGTAAATAAACGTTTGAGAGAATTTGAGAGAAATATAAACTATAAGGCGTAGGGGTTAAATTTAGAATATAGCGTCTAAATTTTGAATTCATGCGATGCAAATTCGGGCAAATTTTAAAATTTCATGAACGAGTAATTTCGGCTCTAAAATTTGAGCTAAGCTATAAGCGAAGCCAAATTTTAGTAGTCAATTCTTGCGAGTGAATGAGATTTTAAAATTTGCAAAAAAGCAAATTACTATTTTTGATATCACAAAAATTAATTTTCTCCCCTCGTTTAACAATACATATCCAACTCAGGCTATAATACGCAAAATTTTAGTCCAAAAAGGATAAAAATGAAAAAATTTCTACTTACATTGTTAGCGACTAGTTTGCTCTTCACTGGCTGCTCAAGCGTTACAAAAGCAGGCGTTGTTGGTGCTGATCGTAAGCAATTTATGCTAGTCTCATCAGAAGCTATGGAGCAAAGCTCAGCCCAAGCCTACGTCAAGACGCTAACAGCTGCTAGAAGTAAAGGCGAGCTAAATGTTGATCCGATCCTTACAAAAAGAGTTCAAGATATCGCTAAAAGGCTTATCGCTCAAACTGGTATTTTTAGGGATGATGCTCTAAAATGGAAGTGGCAAGTAAATGTTATTAACGAAGATACGCTAAATGCTTGGTGTATGCCAGGGGGAAGGATAGTCGTTTATAGTGGCATCATAAAAAGGCTAAATTTAACAGATGCGCAGCTAGCAGCGGTCATGGGTCACGAGATTGCCCACGCGCTTAGAGAGCACAGCAGGGAGCAAGCAAGTGCTGATCAGATGAAAAGCATAGGTATCTTTGCAATAGCTACAGCTACTGGCCTTGGCGATCTTGGAGCTAATGCTCTAAATTTAGCTAGCGAATACACCATATCTCTACCGTTTTCTCGCTCGCATGAGACCGAGGCTGATCACATCGGTACTGAGCTAATGGCAAGAGCTGGATACGATCCAAAAGAAGCGGTCGAAGTCTGGGTAAAAATGAGCAAGATGAGTGGCGGAAAGGTGCCTGAAATTTTAAGCACTCACCCATCAAATGAGAGCAGGATCAAGGACTTAAAAGAGATCGCAGCAAAGCTTGAGCCGATCTATCAAGCAGCCAAAAAATGCTAGGCTTCAAAAAAATTTGAGCGATCTTGATGGTTGCTCAAAATTTATAACTAGTACATTTTAAAAAACTACGACTGCTGATATTCGGCTAGTTAGCAAGGGTCTTGGTTTAAAGCCAATAATAACTCTCGCCAAATCTTTCTCTATAAAGAAAATGATAAAATTTTAGGCTACTGCTTACTGAGTGACTTTAATCCAAAAGTCGCTTACGATATAAGCGTAGAGATAAGCATCTATGTCGCTAAAAAGGCTCTTAAATGGGGTATCGGCAAACAGCTTTTAGCCCACAGCCTAAATGAAACTAGAGAGCTAAATTTAAAGAATATCATCACTTTAATATTTATTGAGAATAAAGCAAGTCCTAGGATATTTTTAAAATTTGGCTTTGAAAAATGGGGCGAACTGCCTGGCGTTTGCATGATGGACGGCGAGTATAAAGATGTCGTTATCTTGGGACTAAAGCTCTAAAAGCCAAGCATTAAGCAAATAAAGATATAATCACCTTCATCTTGGGTAGATGTCCGAGCGGTTTAAGGAGCACGCCTGGAACGCGTGTGTGGGGCAACTCACCGAGAGTTCGAATCTCTCTCTACCCGCCACCATATTAAGAAACACACAGAATTAATAAGCAAGTTACAGCAATAAAATCTCGATTTTAACAATAATTTAAAGCATTATCTCATAAACTTACGGCAATAAAAAGAAATAAAAAGCAAGTAATAGCAAAGACTTTTTAGCTGACTTTTGGCTGATTGCCTTTAAAAAAGTAGCTAAAAAAATAAAAATAGTCAGCCAAAGGGGTATAAAACGCCTAAACTATCACGCCAACTCACGATCACGCAGTTTAAAAATCTCAAAGCAAAAGAGAAGCCATATTTTGTCAGCGACGGCGATAATCTGCTAATTAAAATAATGCCAAACGGCACAAAATTTTTCATATATGAGTTTCGAGAAAATAGCAAGCGCCACCGCCTAACACTGGGTAAATATGATGAAATGAGCCTAAGCGAGGCAAGAGATAAAAGAAGTGAGCTAAGATTAAAACTCAATCAAGGCGAGAGCCTAACACAAACAGTAGAAAAAACAAAATTTAAAGCAGTATTTGAAGCGTGGTATAAAACAAAAAGTAAGTTGAGTGAGAAGCAGCAGTTTTGGATGAAAAGGCGGTTTGAGACGTTGTTATTGCCAAAACTTGGCGAAATGGACATAAAGGAGATAAGCAGAAAAGACATAATATTTGCCATTAGCCCACTACTAGAGGATGAAAAACTAGAAACAGCCGATAGAGTGCTAAGCATATTAAACGGCTTTTTCAAATATGCTCTATTGCACGAGTATGTAGATCACAACATAATAGCGGATATTGACAAAAAAACTCTACTAGGGCGTAGAGAAGTGAAACATTTTGCATACTTAAAAAATGATGATGAGATAAGAGCCGTATTAATGGCGATAAGAGATTATTTTGGAGACATAAGAGTAAAAACGTGTGCGATATTTCAACTATATACCGCAGTAAGAGGGCAAAACGCTAGGAATGCCAAGTGGTCGCAGATAGATTTTGAAAATTGCCTTTGGCGTATCCCAGCAGACGAGATGAAAATGGCAAAGCCCCACGAAGTGTTTTTAAGCAAAAGTGTAATCAACCTATTAAAAACATATCGTGAGTGCCTGCCGTTAAAAAGTGAGTTAATTTTTCCGTCCATAAAATCAAACATTTCTCCACTAAGTGACAATACTATCCGCATAATGCTTAGAAATTTAGGCTTTAACAAAGATATGGTAACGCCGCACGGCTTTAGGGCGACTTTTAGCACGATCGCCAACGAAAACATAGATAAGCACGGCTGTAATAGTGATGTTATTGAGCTTTGCCTAGCACACGTTGAGAGTAACAAGGTTAAGGACGCATACAATCACGCCAAAAACCTAAAAGCGAGAGCTAAGCTTATGCAGTGGTGGAGTGATTATTTAGATAACTTGGGCGGTTTTGCCTGATTTGTAGGCACGTATAGATTTTAGGGAGTAATAAATTACTCTGGAGTTTATTTTGTTGGCGATTATTGCACCTTGTTTTACTTTGTCATAAAGTGATCGTGCAGATATGCCTAACTCTTTTAAGGCTTCATCGCGCGTAATAAATGTATCGCTCATTTCCTCTCCTTAATATAATCTTTCAAATCTCGCAAAGCGTGCCGTAAATAGCGGACGTCGCATTTAAATAAAAGAGCTTGTATTCGCTCAACTAAATTTATCTTTTCATTGTGAGCCTCGCAAAACGCTTCTAGGTTTGCAAGGGCTGCTAAGTGTTTTTCTCTTTCTGGGCTACTCATCTAATAGCTCCTTGTTTTCATAGATGTTGCCTATTACTAATATTTCATTGATTTCGTTTAAATACTCTCCATAATGGTCTTTAGCTTTAACAAGAAAACTAGCTGACTGATTGCTCCATTCAACTACACCTATGTAGTTCTTGTTAGAAGCTGCAAAGCTGACTATATATCCTGAATATATCTCTTTACCTTCAATATCATAGTGTCCAGTAAACTCTAGTAGTTCAATCTTATCCTTAGGATAAAGGACGAGAACGCAATCAGTATTCCCATAGTATTCTGGTAAGACATCTTTCATTGGTATGGCAACAGCATCTATAATCCCTTCTTTGCTGAAAGCTATATTTGTTATTCTAAACACTTTCTTGTAGCTTGGGTAATAGAGTTTATACTTAATATTTCTCACCATTAGCTTTCCTTTAGTTTAAATCCAAGAGAATACATAGGCTGCCACTTCATTGAGTTTTTATATGGTGCAAACTCTTTATCTGCTTCAGTTATATTCTTTCTAGTAAAAGTCATAGCATAGGTTTTAGCAGAAATATCATAAGTTTCAAAGTACCATAGGACATCTCGCTCATTAACGTAGTCTCTGTCTATGTCATTAATAGGTTTATCCATATAATCCTTAAAGCAGTAACATCCTTGTTTAATATTACTGATTTCAAAGCGAGCAGGATTAGATTGATACTCGTCTTCTTTGGCTAATAGGACATCTCCGGACTTAAACTTAGTAGTTGCTTCAGGCTTTATCCTATATTTGCAATCATCAAAATCCCAAATGTCATATACTTTATCTTCCCATAGACCTACTTCTTTGTTACAACCTTCCACAGGCTTACCCTCAGAAAAAGCCCTAATAACTTCTATCTTTTCTTCTAGTGTTATCTTTTTCATCATATATCCTTTAATTTTTAGTGTTTTTATGTTCTGCATTTTTCCTAATATATGCATCAATAAATAGTATTGCCGTTGCTAACAACAAAGACAACGCTATCACGTGTACCCCTCGCCAAAATATAACCCCGTTAGTGAGGTAAAACATTGCAGTAAATAGAAATGTTAAACTACCCACAAAGGAAAGTATCGCTATGGTGCAGTTTGCTAGCGGAGAGGTTTTGTCAAAAGCCACCAGCGAGTAGCAAACTTCTCTTAGAAGCTCTTTCATTGTTCATCCTTTAGCTTTTTATATGTTTCAAGCAGCCTTTCTCTCTCAGCGTTTTTTAGATAAAACCAGTCATACTGAGAAAAATTTACCCATACCGGATCTATATCAAATCTTAAAAGAAAGGTATTTAATTGTTTTAATTTTCTATAATCTATTTTGGTAAATTGCCAATCATGGCTTAAAAACCATTCCAAAAGCCCTATTAATTTCTCTTTGTCCGTTTTTCGCCAAAACATTATCAACCCTTTCAAATATTCTCAATATAAAAATAAGCCAGCGTTTGGCTATCCTCTGCCTCTTTACGGTATTTCGTATCACAACTCTTGTTTGATATATAGGCTATTTTGTCTTTATTCACCGCATAAAAATCAGCTAGTATCGGCGCTAATCTTTGCCCTTTGCGTTCATTTGGTGCTAAACGCAAATAAAGTAGATCGCAGGCTAGCTGTGGCGCTGTCGTGCTAAAGTTTTGCTTGGCAATGCATGCCTTGTTATCCAAAGCGTTTATCTGAGTTTCTATCCGCCTTTTAAAAGCGTGATAGTGTCCTACTATTGGCGTCATAGCTTCTATTAGCTCATCAATAAATTTGCTCGCTTTTTTATTGATAAATAGTCCTAGTTCCTCAGTGCTATCCATTTTTAAAAAGCTATACGCCATAACGAAAATAGCAGCGTCTTTTATCTCAGCCGTTGTCATCACTCGCTCCGTTTAGATTTTTGCCTTTTAGTATTTGTAGCACCTCTTGCTTTGAAAATTTAGAGGCTGGGCTTAGCTCGATTTTGCTAAGCCAGTAGCGATCTAACTTTTCGCAGTAGTATTTCATCGCACTTTCGTAATTTAACCGCT
The DNA here is from genome assembly GCF_015679985.1 of Campylobacter concisus. Classification (NCBI taxonomy): domain Bacteria; kingdom Pseudomonadati; phylum Campylobacterota; class Epsilonproteobacteria; order Campylobacterales; family Campylobacteraceae; genus Campylobacter; species Campylobacter concisus. The sequence goes on from NZ_CP049239.1 coordinate 1,625,677, forward strand.
GCGGCAGTGGCACGCCTATCTTAAACGTGCCTTTTACTAGCTTCATCTTATCTTTTGCGCTCATAATCGCTTCGCCATAAGTCATTACCACCCCTTAAAATGGTATTTCATCGCTATCGCAATATTGGCTCACATCTATTTCATCGCTTTCACTCTCGCTAGCTTGTGGCGTGTGGGAGTTATTATTCCTCTTTGGCGCACTCCACGTAGCTTCAAACATTAACCCATTAGGCTCTTTTGGGCTAAATAATGCTAGATAAACACGTCCGCCAGCTACTAGAGGCGTTTCTATATGCCCTTTAAAATAATTTATCTTTCCGTCATTACTTACCGCGTTCCATATACCGCCTATAACTTGCCTTGCCCCCTCGTATTTTTTAGGCTTAAAAAGCACGATTTTATATATTGGTGCGTTTTGATTTTTAGCTAGCTCCTCATCAGGAGTTGGGATCAGCCCACACTCAATAGGGCGTAAAAAGGGGATATTTATCATGCCCCCTATAAATTTTACTTCTTTGCCGTCTTGAGCTTTAAAAGTTTGATTTTTAAAATAGCCTACATTCATTAGTTATCCTTTAAATTTTCTATTAAATTGTCTATACTGCTTGGGTCGTTTAGATAGGCAGTAGCATCATCAATGCTTAACCTCTCAACTAATTTTTCAGCCTCTGTTTCACTAGCACCTCGTTTTATTAGCTCGCTTTGTAGTAGATCGTGAGGCATTGGCTCAACTGTCAAATTTTCTTTTACAGTTGCGATTTCAACTTCAAGGGGCGCGGCTTCGATGTATTCAGTTTGTGAATTTTTTGCACCAACTGAGCTGTTCGGTTTTTCCGCACTACTCAAAAGCTCGTTTAGGTTTTGCGCTGCAGGAGCTTCAGATTTAGGCTGTTCTTTGTAGGCCTCGTTTTCTGCATTTACCGCACTCATTAGCATAAAATCGTCGGTCGGCAATTTTGAGGCGATGTATTTAATGGCTTTTGCCTTATACATCTCCTCGCTCCAGTTCGTCCACGCCGAGAATTTGCCCGCTTTTACGGACTGATTGGTATTTTTTAGCTGGTTTAGCTTCTTTGCGCTGATAAAATCTCTGGTTATGCCGTTCTTATCTCTAGCCCACACCATAGCGCCAAGCAGATTTTCATTTATCCATGCGGCGTCTGTTTCGTTGCGGTCTTTTAGATTGGCTTCAAATATAAATTTCTTGCCGTTTTCATCGACCGTATATTCGAATTTATCGCATTCATAAACTAGCTCGGCGTCTATGTCGTAGCCTGCGCGCTTTGCTAAAATTCGCCAGCCGATGTAGCCTATTTGCAGCTGAGCCTTTTTGACGCCTCTTTCGGAAAAAGGCACGATGTAGGCTTGCTTTTGCTCTTTTACGATAGATAGACCTACCTGTGCGATTTTTAGCGCGACGCTAAAGACCGATATGGGCTCGCACTCTAAAATATTCTTATCCATTCCAAGCAGGGTTAAATCGGTTACGAATTTATCCGCCTTGACTTTGCTGCCACCGCTAAGGGCTACTATCTCGCTCATCTTTTGCTCGGCGAATTTCGCCATCAGGTTGTTGAAATTCTTTGCCGGGCTTTGGGGTTTAGTTTGTTGTATTTGGTTCATTTGTCTATCCTTTCAATTTTTACTTCGCTATCTATAAAAGGCACGCCACTGTTTTCCCATCCGTCCATTATTCTGCCCGTAGGCGCAAATTCTTTACCGTCGTAAAAAATCTCCATTAGATACGCGCCGTCAAAATCTAAATTAAAGTAGCCATCATTCACGGGCTCAACGTCTGTTTCTATCTCAATGCCTCTAAAACTTGCTTTTACTTTCATTTTTTTATCCTTTCAAATTTATGCTATCTGTTCGTAAAATTTCCACGCTGGCAAGCTCAAAGTTTGCACTGCCTCTATCTTGTCGCCGTCTTTTTTTGCATAGCCCCACCACTCGTCACGTTCTTTGCAATATTTGTAAAGCTCTAGTAATTCAAGATACGCTTTTCGACCTTGTTCTATTGCTGCAGTATCAAGCTCATAAAAGCCTACAAAATAAGGGGCTTTTGTTTCAACGGCAATAAATAAGAAATAGTTTACTTCTTTGCCTAAGCTTCTTAAAATATCGCTGTAAAACGCTGCTTGTATGTGATAATTAAAACTAGCTACCGATCTAGCAAAGCCACTAGCCGAAGCGTCAGAAGTTGTTTTTAGATCAATTACTGCACCCAGTTTCTCATTGTAGAAATCAGGGCGACATTTAACCGCTACGCCGTTTATCTCACTAAAATAGCTTTGTTCGGCTAGCCCATCTTTTAAAAATATAGCTGTTTCACGCATAGAATTAACCGAGTTTGCTATTTCTACGGCTGAGTCAAAAGTATCAATATCAAGCGAGGTTTTATCGCCTAAATTTTCTAAAAAGTCGTTATAAATTGCCTTGCCCTCTTTGGTGCGTTTATCAACATCAGGCTCTACGCAAAATTCATTTGAAAAATCTTTTGGCTCTAATACTAGCTTATGCACCGCAGAGCCTAAAAGCAAAGCCTTTGTAGGCTCGCTCCTAAGCTCATTTTTCATTTTTAAGTGAAGTGGGCTACGTGCAAGTAGGTCGAGGTCGCTCTTTGATATTTCAGGGCGTGCGTGGTATTGTTTATTTGTTAGCATTGTTAAGTCCTTTTATAATTTCTAAAAACTCACCTACAGTCATATTTGGCTTGCCGTAGAACTCAACAAGCCTCTTTAGTGTGGAGTATCGCATCTCTTTCAGCCTCCTCTCGTAGTTTTTTAAGTGTTTGCTTATAAGTAGTCGTATAGCCTAAAAAGGCTTCATTGCTTAGACCAACTTCAACGCATAGCACATAGACCAAAGCAGCATAAGCGAAAAAGTCTTGGCTACATCTTTCTATTAATAAGTCGATTATCGCTCCAGTATTCTCAAAAAGAGCGTTTTTAAACGTATCATCGTAGCGGTTATAAACTGCCAAAATATCACTTATTAGCTCGTCGTATTCTTGCTCAAGATTTATATTTTTTACGTCGCTTTCGGCACGTGCTAGATCGTAGCTCAAACTCATTTTTAACCCCTTTTGATATTTAAATAGGCGATGTTTTTGATCTCGCCGCCATTGCTAAAAAGCACCCTAAAAAACTTGATTAGCTTTTTCATTTTTGTAGCTCCTTGTATCTCTTTGGTACTTTTGGCAAATACGCAGCGCGGTATATATGTCCTAAGCCTGCACTTTGTCCTAACTCTCTTTGCTCGTAACGTTCTTTCATTTCGCATAAGCCAGCATCGACTAGGTCGGCGTGCAGGTTGTCTGTTTTGACTTTCACGTCAAAGGCCGCGTCGCCTAGCCTTTCGTTTGACCTAGCTCTTTGCGATCTAGAGACCTCTCTAAAGTCTATTTTTGAGCATTTGTCACTTAGTTTTTCGTAGTCTTTTTTTGCCTTTATCAAGGCTTTCACGCTTGATAAAACCTGCTCTAGCTCCTCGATTGTCATTTTTTCTCCTTTGGTTTGTATCCTAAAGCAAACCCCGCTAAGATGAATATTAGTATTTGCAAAATCTATCGACAAAGGAGACTGCGGGGCTTGATTTAAGATACGGTGGCGGCGGACGGCAGGAGTCGAACCTGCGTTCCAAAATCTCGTTTTATGGACGTCCAAGAGTTTATGCCACTTAACATACGTCCGCCATATAAAAATAGACTTTTTCGTTTTATTAATAACCCTGTGAAAAACTATCCTAAATCAGGGCTGGCACCGAATAGCGACGTTTCGGCTCGCTATATCCGCTTCAGATTGAAACGTGATTGACCTGCAAAACTCGCAGGAGGCTCACTCTGTCAGCTTACGCTTGAAGCCTATCTACTTTTCGTTTCGATGAGAGAAGTATAGTATAACTATCCTTAAATTTATATAAAATAGAATAGTATAACTATACTTTTTAAAATATATTTTGTGGTATAATTTTTGTTAAATTTTTTAGGGAGATTACATGAAAAGAATATTAGCTTTATTATTGCTCACAACACAAATAGCACTATTTGGGGCAGGTAGCGATTTGACAAATAAAGAGCTTCACAGTGTACTTGAGAATATACAGGTAATATTGGGGGTTATTTTATTTTTTTTAATTTTAAAAATTTTATTTAAAAAGAAAGAAACAAGCATAGCGGATCAGACAAATGGCAATAACAGTGGAGATTATATTTGCACCACTTGCCATTCAAGAACAGGTGCACATTTTAAAAGAAAGTATTCGATGGGATGGTTTTGGATAATTTTTATATTTATTAGTATGGGATTGGGCTTGATCGTTTATTTTCTAATAGGGAAAAAAGAAAATGTTTGTCCAGTGTGTGGAGCTAAAACTCTTGTGCCAATTAACACCCCAATAGGACAACAAATATTAAAAAACAATACCAACAATTTATCTTAATTTTCTCCACACCCATGGCGGGAAGAGAATATTCCAAAAGGTTATATTAAAGATAACTTAATGTTATTTAAAATATTACTTAAAGTTATGTAATTTTAAAAATAGGCTGGAATTTAATTGCTAAAAATATTTGTGTTATAATGCTATTACGTTATGGAGGAGATTATGAAGACTTTTTTAAAATGGGCAGGTAACAAGAGTCAGATAAAAGATATTGTTAAAAAATATATAGATTGTGAAAATAGATTTATAGAGCCATTTGCTGGCAGTTGTGCAATATCTTTAAATGTGGACGCAAAAAGCTATGTCATCTCCGACGTAAATAACGACTTGATAACGCTTTACAAAACACTGATAGCCGATAATGACTTTATTGAATACTCAAAATCTTTCTTTATTACAGAGAACAATACGCAAGAAAAGTTTTATGAGCTTAGGGAAGAATTTAACTCCACTAAAGACCAAAGATTAAAATCAGCACTTTTTATTTATTTAAATAGACATGGGTTTAACGGACTGTGTAGATATAATAGCAAGGGCAGTTTTAACGTACCTTTTGGTAGATACAAGACGCCGTATTTTCCTGAAAATGAAATGATTGATTTTAAAAATAAACTAAAAAAAGCTAAATTTTTATGTCAAGATTTTAGAAAAACTATGGTGAGTGCAAAAAAGGGCGATGTCGTATATTGCGATCCCCCCTACATTCCGCTGTCTAAAACGTCAAGCTTTACGTCTTACGCACAGGGAGGTTTTGGCGAGCAGGATCAAATAGACCTTATGAAAATGGCTCAAAATTTGAGAGAAAAAGGGGTAAGAGTTATTATCTCAAACCATAATAACGAGTTCTCGCAAAACCTTTATAGTGGAGCTAATCTAATAGAGGAGTTTGAGGTGCAAAGGTATATTTCATGTATTGGCGAAAAAAGAAGTAGAGCTGGGGAAGTTTTGGCGGTGTATCATGCCAGGTAGAACACAAGGTAACGCTGCCAATAGCTCTGGTAATGTTTTGGAGCAAGCTGTTATATCAACCATGACTACTAAAGGCTTTCAGGTGGCAATGTATAGAGAGTGGCAAAAGTCACCATCTCTATATGGGGGCGAGCTACTTTTAAAAAACGTCCCATATAACACCATTTATGGACATCAGGGGAATACGGAGTTTTTATTAAAAAGCGCCTCTAGAAATATAGAGATAAGAATAGAGTGCAAATGGCAACAAGCAGCAGGCAGTGTTGATGAAAAATTTCCATATCTTTATTTGAACTGTATCGAGACAATGCCGGAGAGCCACATTATTATTTTGGTTGATGGTAATGGATATAAAACTGGTGCACTTGAGTGGCTAAATTCTGCCGTCGATAATAGGCGATACCAAAACGAAAACAACAATAAAATAATTCAAGTTATGAGCCTCGCCCAATTTATAGCTTGGGCGAATATAAATTTTTAGTCAAAAGGGCCAACTCTCATTGTAATGTTCAAAAACGCCCCTTAAATAGCCCAAAGCAAATGCTGCGTGAGGGCTCTTGTGTCTTACGGTTCCAGCTTGACTTTCTTCTAGATCATCAAAATTAATATTTAAAGATGTCTGCAACTGCCTTCCTGCTTCAAGCCCAGCCTCGTATGCACACCCCGCGCATTTGTGGCGGCCGTCTCCACCTTGATCGTTTGGCAACAAAGTAAATTCGTCGTTGTGTCTATGTTCTCTTTGACAAGCCATATAGTCTCCTTTGTTTAGTAAATTAGTTATTATAATAAAATTAGTATTATTGTTTTCTAAAAACCCACGGCGGAGTAGGATTACTACTCTGCCAAAGCCCATGCTTGTTCTCACGCGCTGTTTTCTCTTGATCTACATATATTCTTGAGTATTTTACATAAGCCCAAGCATAGCCGTTTAGTACCATTTGGGCGTTTATATCCTGCCCTTTATAGTAAATAATGCCTAGCGTGCGGTTATATCTATCCTTGCCTTTTGGCTCTACTTCTACCACTTGTCCTGCGATCAGGCGGGCTAAAAATTGTTTTGATTTTTGTCCGTAGTCTTGCTTTTTCTCTGGAGCGTCAATACCGTATAGCCTTACCTTTGTTTGCTCTTTGCCGCTTAGCACCGTGATCGTGTCGCCGTCAGATATTTTTATGACTTTAGCTGAAAATGCAAAGAGAAATAAGGGGAGCAATAAAAATAAAAATCGCATTAGTCAATTAATTAGTATTAATGATAATATTGCTAATATCTATTGGTGGCACAATATCTTCTTCTACATACAATGTTTTGCCCAAGAAAAAACCTATAACATTCTTTTCTGGGTATTTTTTTAATATGACATTTTTTGCAGCCTTAAAATGTCCCCCAGTAGTTAAAACATCATCTACTAATATGATATTCTCTTTTAGAGGATCTGGTGATTGGGTAAATATTATATTTTGAAATAAAATTTCAGGACTCCTCACGCCGTAATTATGCGCAGGCAAGCATTCTTCTTTAACATCTAAACATAATTGAACATTATAATTTGGGGACTTTTTACCAAGGAATAATACTACTTGATCTAATCTGTCATCAAACTTTTGTGACCCCCTTGGCTTTGATGTAGGCATTGGGATAATAGTACAAAAGCGTCCATTTAGGACAATGTGTAACATATCGGCAAATTTTTTTATTGCTGCAGTTTTATAGCCCCATGAATTAGTGTTTTTGTATTTTATGTCTTTTTTAAAATTAAATATTAAATCGTTATCTTTAGACGCCGAGTAACCACCACCTGGCAAATAGTTCAAAAAATAGTAGCATTCATCATTTTGCGTAATATAAGTTGTCTTTTTATCAGGTATTAGTTTGATTGGCTTGCACATTTTAAAAATGCCTTAAGATGTCGTCAATTGAACTAACTCTAATAGCCCCTCTGTCCTCGTAAGTATGTGGCCACTTTAGCCCATTTTCAAAGCATGAGTTTAATATAAATAGTTTTCTGCCCATCTCCATGCAAGCTCTTGCCTGCGTTAATGTTCCGCTAGTCTCAGAGGCTTCTACGATTACGGTGGCGTCCGAAACAGCGGCCATTACTGCATTACGCTCTGGAAAGTAGAATTTTTTTGTAGCAAAAGGCTGTTTTGAGTATTTAAAAAATGGCACGTGACTTAACAATAGGTGCTTTTGTGCCACTTCATCTTGTAATGATTTATTCTCTTTTGGGTAATACTCGTTTATCGGTGTGCCTATGACGCCTATTAAATGCCCGCTGTGCTTTATGGTAGATTGCATGGCTTCGGTATCAATACCTGCCGCCAACCCAGATACTATTACAAAGCCTTCTTCTGTTAATAATTTAGCTAGATGCCTTGCTCTGGTTTTGCCATTATCCGTAGCCTTTCTAGCTCCCACAATAGAGATTTTTTTTGGAGCTTCTAAAAGGCTAATATCCCCTTTAAAGTAAAGTTTTTTTATGTAAGTTTCTTTTAAAAGAGCTGGGTATTGATAGCTTTCGTTTGTGATTATAGAAAAATTTTTAGGCAAATCTTTAAAAAAATTTTCTATATCCGCTCGCACATCTTGTATATTTAGCGGCAATTGAGAATGTTTCAACTCGTCAACTTTTTTTAGGTTGCTATTTTGAATACTAGCCCACATTAATTCGTAATTAATAGTTTCTTGATAAAGATTTATAGCATCTATAACCATTTTAATTTTTCTCTTTTTATGGTGTCCTTTTTTATAAAATTTTAACACTATTTTGCAAAAACTACTATTAATTTTTTAGAAAATACCCCTACTTTATCCCATAATCCTCAAACGTTAGCCCTTTATACACTTCGCAATGGACTTTTAAATTCGTTTAGAGTTTATGCTATATGATCCTACCACGCGACCTATTATGGTTATTGGTAGATCTTCGGACATAACGATAGGTTCATAATCTTTATTATCGCTGATAAGCTGTAATGATGGACGCTTTTTTATCCTCTTTACGAGCAATTCTCCATCATAACGGCAAACATAGATAGCCCCCTCTATCGCTTCTGTTTGATCGACGCAAAAGACTACCAAATCCGTTTCCTTTATCGTCGGCTCCATTGAGTTGCCAAAACAAGGGATTATGCCTAATCTAGCACGAGGATTTACGTTGAACATTAATCTTAAATCTTGCGGGTTAAAAGGCAGTAGATCGTAGTCGCCCATATCGCCATTCTCGGCACCAAACCCAGCAGACACTACCCCATCTTTAAAAAACGGAACATAGACGGTATCGCTATTGTTTTCTCCATCTTCGGCTTCTTTATCTGGCGGGACGATCTGAAATAAGTCTTGTAAAATTAAGTCATTTGTTGGAATGCCTAATAGCTCGCACATTGCTTGTGCTTTTTCTATTTCGGGTTTGTTTTTGTCGTCTTTAAACCAAAATTTTATACCGCTTTCTGATATTTCATACCCGGCTTCTGTAAGTATCTCTGCTAATTTTCCATAAGATATTTTCTTTTCCTTTAGAACTTTTTTTAATAGTGGTTTATTGAGTTTGTATTCCATGCTATCCTCCAAAGTAAAATGTATAGTAATTATATTCTTTTTTTAAAATAATTTAATATAGTAATACTATACTATTAATAACTTTTTAAGAATAGTATAGCTATACTTTCATTATGACAACTAAAAAATTTACACAAATATTAAGAAAGCATTACAGTAAAGAGGTTTCTGTCAAAGGAATAAAGTATGGCTATTTTAGCCCTAAGAGAGAAAAAATAACAGCTATGTATGTCGAGGATGGCATAAAACCGACTTTTTGGGAGGAAGTAAAAAACGGCTGGTATAGAACTCAAAGGCTAAAAGAAAAATCTCAAAAGGCTAAAAAATGATCGAAATTTTAAAGACTAGCATAACGCTTTTCGTCGGTGGGTTTGTCTTAGCTGGCGTGTTTACGGTGGCAGTCAATGCTTGTAAATTTATTTTAAGGGGCAGGAGATGAAAAAAACGCAAGAACAACTAGAGAAAGAGCTTGCAAAGAGAAAATTTCAAAAGAAATTTCGTAAGTCATTAAAAAAGATGATGAAAGAGCTGGATAAGTTTGAGATGGACGACCAAGCTAAGATCGCAAAAATGATTAACGCTTACGTTAGTCTTTTTTAGTGTCTTTATTGAGTTTTTCTAGCGTTGGGGCTATCTCTTGAGCTATTTTATTAAAAATTTCAGAGACATCCCCTCCAAGCAAGTCATTCTTTTTCTCGCCGCTTGTATATCTTTTGTTTGATATGGCGAGTTTTGTAAGTTCTAAAACTATCTCTTTATCTGTCATATAAGTCCTTTTTGTGGATTTCTTGGCTTGGTCGCTTTGAAATTTTAAAAGGGCTTATATGAAAGATAACTTAAGGAGCGTGCAATGGTAGCGAATAACAGCCTAGAGGCATACAACAAACTAAAGCCTGAGCTAAGCGGCAAACGTAGAGCCGTATATGAGATGTTTTGCCAGCACAAAGAGGGTGCGACAAGACAAGAGATAGCACGCTGGTATAACGTGGCAATAAACAGCGTCTGCGGACGTGTCAATGAGTTAATAGCGCGTGGCTTTTTAGTTGAGATTGGATCAAAAAAAGACGTGATAAGTGGATGTAGCACTTCGATATTAAAACCCGCTGAAAGGATAGCGTAATGAATACTCCATTATATCTTTTAGTGGCTCTTTGTGTTATGGCGATACTTGACACATTTATTGAAATTTGGAAAGGGCTTAGATGAGTATAAGAATAATGAGCCAAGTTTGGAATATGGAAATTGACGATAGCACTGCAAAACTGACGCTTATGGCTTTGGCTGACTTTTCAGACGATGAGGGCTATTGCTACCCTAGCTATGAAGTTTTAGCCAAAAAAATATCAAAATCAAAAAGGACAGCAATAAGAGCAGTTGAAAAGCTAACTGAACTTGGATTTTTACAAAAAGAAAAAAGAGAATTAAAAGATGGAACAAGCAGTGCAAATCTATACAAAATTTTAAGCGAAAAGGATAGGGTGACACAGACGCACCCTAGGGTGACAAACGAAAAAGAGAGGGTGACAGCTATGACACTACCTAGTGACACAGATGACACCCCTAGGGTGACAAGTATGACACCGTGTAGTGACAAGGGTGTCACCCCTATTAATATAACCACCAATAGAACCGTCAGTAGAACCATCAAAGAACCGTCAATTAACCCCCTACCCCCTGAGGGCGTTTCACTACCTGACTTCATCAATCCAAATCTTTGGCAAGAATATCTAGCTTACAAAAAAGAACGCAGGGAAAAATTGACACAAAAGGGTATCGAGATGAAATTTAGCGAGTGGGCTAAGTGGGCGAACGATGGTATAGACGTAAACGCCTGCATACGTGAAGCTATGGCAAACGAGTGGCAAGGGGTGTTTAGGCCCAAGACGCAAGGGGGTAGTGGGCGCAACGTGCCGAACAATGCCGCAACAAATCCACACGGACTAAATCAAGGCACGCTCAACACAATGCGAGCTTTTAGAGAATTTGAAGCCCAGCTAATAGCTAGCGGTCAAGGTCACAGAGTAGGAGGAAATTATGACGACAAATGAGTTTTATGACGTATTTATGCCGATAGTCGAATACTACAAGGCTGATCTTAGCCCAGCGGTTATCGCACTTTATTTCGAGGACTTAATGGACTACGAGGCGAACGAATTAGCCGCGGCGCTAAAACTAGTTAGGCAAACGCGAAAATATCCTACGATGCCTACGTCGGCGGAAATTTTAGAAGCGCTTAACGGAGACGAGGGCGACAAAGCGCAAAAAGCGTTAGACGAGCTAGCTTACGCGATAAGACGCTACGGACCTTATCGTAGCGTGTGCTTTAAAGACGGAGCGATAATGTCAGTAGTGCGTGCTAGGGGTGGCTGGGTAAAGGTTTGCAACTTAGAAGGGCAAGACTGGGAGAATTTTAAAAAGTGGGACTTCGCCAAGCTTTACAAAATTTACGCGAAAACCCCGCAAATTTGTCCTGATTATCTTATCGGCGAGAGCGAGGCGAATAATGGCTTCAACGGCGTAGGTGGAAACGAGCCAGTATATTTTATCGGCGGAGATAACGACGGCAAATTTATGGAGGTGGCTAAATTTAAAGCCCTAACTGAGCAAAAATCACCTATTAAGGCGATATTAACGGGCGCGATAAAAAGGATTGGGGCGTGAGATGAAAGCCGTATATATCACAATAACCGAAAGCGGAGCTAGCATAATCGCAAAGGTAGCGGATGAAAACAAAAAGATACTTGATAGCTTTGAGATAAGTCGTAAAGACGCAAGCGGCGTGCTTGAAGTAATGAGAAAGTGGAATGAGAAGCACAAGGACGACGAAACAAGGGGGCTATTTTGAGATTGACAAGAAGCGAGAATAGAGCCTATCAGCTAAGACTGCTTGAAGCATACCCACTTTGCCAAATATGCGAGGAACAACAAAGCATAGAGTGTCACCATGTAAGATATGGCAGATTTGGAGCAGATAAGGACGACAGCAAGCAAATAGCCGTTTGTAGAGAGTGTCATCAATGGTGTCACGCGCACAAACACGAGAGTATAGAAAAATATGAGGAGGTAGCAGATGAAAATTGGCAACGTTTCGGCGATTGTTAGAAACAAATACCACAACAGAAAGACTAAAGGCTTTGATAGTGCTAAAGAGTGGCGCAGAAACCAAGAACTAGAAGCCTTACAAAGAGCTGGAGAGATAAGCGAACTAAACCGCCAAGTGCCTTTTGTGCTTATGCCTAGCTACACCATAGCAGACGAAACAACAAGACAAGGTTTTAGGACTGTGCGCGAGATTAGATATATAGCGGATTTTACTTATCGTCTTAAAGATGGTACACGCATCATTGAGGACGTAAAAGGAATGCAAACGGACGTTTTCAAAATAAAGCGAAAACTACTAGAGAGAAAAATAGCCCTTGGAGTGATAGAGGGCGAGTTTAGGATTTATTAGATAAATGGATTTGCCTAATTTAAAACATTTAGACGTATTTTATGCCGTGCTCGATAAATTTTACCCAGACTGGGAAAAGAGAGAGGACCATTATTATTTAACGGAAATTTCGTTTTTAATAAGGGAGGTATTAAATAGCCCTTATACGGACGAAACCGTTATTAATAATCTAAGAGTAAGCGAGGTAAAAAAATACCAAGCTGAACTTAACACGCTATTAAATACGCCTAAAGAATTTTTAGATTGGGTATTAAAACATAGAATGACAGCAAGTAGGCGTAAGATGTGCCAAAGTAAATATTTAATCACAAAGCCTAAACGCAAATACAAAAAGAAAAAATATCAACAACTGACTTTATTTTAAGGGTAGAAATGGAAATAAAATATAAAAAAATAGGCGAACTTACGCCATACATAAATAACGCTAGAACGCATAGCGACGAGCAGGTAGATCAGATAGTGGCTAGTATAAAAGAGTTTGGCTTTACTAACCCATTATTGATTGACGAAAAGGGCGAGATAATAGCGGGGCACGGACGGCTGGCGGCGGCAAAAAAACTAAATATGGGCGAAGTGCCGACTATTGAGCTAAAAGGGCTAAGCGAAGCACAAAAACGGGCTTATGTGATAGCGGATAACAAGTTAGCCTTAAACGCAGGTTGGGATGAGGATTTATTAAAAGCGGAGCTAGAAGCGTTACAAAATTTAGATTTTGATTTAGAGTTTGCGGGGTTTAGTGAGGACGAGCTAGAAGAGATGGGCTTATTGGGTGACGGAATAGAGATAAATACCGACAAAGCAGACGATGTGCCAGAGATTGAGGAACACCCTATTATAAAACAAGGCGATTTGATAGAGCTTGGGCATAATTATCAACATAGACTTTTATGCGGGGATAGCACAGATGAGGCAAGTGTTAATAAATTAATGAATGGCAAAAAAGCAGATATGGTTTTTACTGATCCTCCATACGGCGTTGGTTATCAAGGGATAAAAAATGATGAGCCAGAGCAACTAGAAAGATTATTAACAAAGGCTTTTTCAAATTACGCTACATTTACAAAACAAGGCGCACCAATTTATGTTTTTCATAGCGACAGAATGGCACATATTTTTCATAACGTATTTAGGGATTTTTGTCATTTTTCATCAATGATTATTTGGAAAAAACCGGTACTAGTGTTAAGTCAAACCGACTATCAATCAATACACGAACCTTGTATGTATGGATGGCTAAAAGGCGGAACACACAAATGGAACGGCGACAGGAAGCAAATTTCAGTGTGGGAATACACACCTAAGAAGTACAATAAGCATACAACCCCAAAGCCAGTAGAGATGATAGAAAAAGCAATTTTTAATAGTAGTAAAACAAAACAAATTGTATTAGATTTATTTTTAGGTAGCGGATCAACAATGATAGCTTGTGAAAACCTATCAAGGCAATGCTATGGTATGGAACTAGACGAGAAATATGCCCAAGCAATAGTTCAGAGATATGTAGATTATACAAACAACCCAAAAATAAAGATAAATGGCAAAGAGGTTGATTGGTACGAGTACAAGGAAGCAGCAAATGGCTAAACCATTACCGCCATACAAATGGGACGAAATAAAAGCCGATTTTGAGGCAGGGATGAGCCAAGCCGAGCTAAGAAAAAAATATAATATTTCAGCTGGCACGTTAGGAAGCAAAATAAAGCGGGCGGGGTGGGTGCTTTCGCACGAGCAAAAAGCGGCTCTAACAGAGTTTCAAGAAGCAAGTGCGAAAGTGTGCGAAAGCTTTCGCAATGCCAACGAAACGCAAAAAAAAGAGATGATCGAGCAGGTGAATATTGCGCTAGAAAATAATGCCATAGTCTCTAATAACCGCAAAATAGCAAAGGCATTCCAATCGCTAATTGTGCGAGGGATAAGCGACAAACGCTACGCAACGCCGACCGAGATCAAGCAAGGCACTAGCGCGTTAAAAGACCTAGAGGCTATCGCTAACCCACAAAGCAACAAAATAGAGATTAACAACACCAACGCACAGCAAAACGAAGTAACCGAAATTAGGCGAACAATAGTAAAGTTGGATAAATGATAATTGATTTAAACACTGCCCCTATATTCGAGCCGCTATTAGAAAGCAAAAGATACAAAGGGGCTAAGGGCGGACGTGGTAGTGGTAAAAGCCATTTTTTCGCTGAGTGTATAATCGAAACAATGCTAATTAACCCAAATGCTAGAATTGTTTGTATAAGAGAGATACAACGATCGTTAAAATTTTCATCAAAAGCTCTAATTGAAAGTAAAATAAATAGTTTAGGGGTAAGTGAATATTTTGAGATAACACTAACCGAGATCAGAGCTAAGCGTGGCAATGGGTTAATAATTTTTCAAGGCATGCAAGATCATACAGCCGATAGTATAAAATCACTAGAGGGCTTTGATATTGCGTGGGTAGAGGAAGCACAAAACCTAAGCAAGCGAAGCCTAGAGCTTTTACGTCCGACTATACGCAAGGAAAGTTCAGAGCTTTGGTTTAGCTGGAACCCTGAAAACGAAACGGACGCAGTGGATAGCTTTTTTAAACAAATGCAAGAGAATGGTGCGACGGACTTTGTTTTAATTACGGCAAATTTTAGTGATAACCCATTTTTGCCAACCGAACTATTTAACGAGCAAGAATACGATCGTAGGTATAATCCCAGCACCTACGAGCATATTTGGCTAGGGGGCTACAACACAAAGAGCGACGCACTTATTTTCAAAGGCAAATTTAGAGTAGAAAATTTTAGCACTGATGGGCTAGGAAATCCTTATCACGGCTTAGACTTCGGCTTTGCTAACGACCCAACGGCTGCGATAAGGTGTTATATACACGACCGCAAACTTTATATAAGCCACGAAGCCGGAGCGGTAGGGTTAGAGCTTGATTATACAGCGGAGTTTTTAAAAGAGCGTATCGAAAATATACATAAATATGTAATAAGAGCCGACAACGCACGCCCTGAAAGTATAAGCTATTTAAAAAGACACGGACTAAGTATGATAACGCCAACAATAAAAGGTAAAGGCAGCATAGAGGACGGCATAGAATTTATACGTAGCTTTGAGACGATCATAATACACGAGCGTTGCGTAGAAACGGCACGAGAATTTAGACTATACAGCTACAAAACCGATCCACACAGCGGTGATATATTGCCTCAAATACTAGATGAAAATAACCACTACATAGACGCATTACGTTACGCCTTAGAGCCATTAATAAAAAGCAAAACAACAATTTGGGGACACATCACAAGCCGAAGCTAACGCCCAAAAACGCCTTATTATTAATCAAAAATAAAAGGCGGAATAATGGGACAAAAAATAACCGATAGCTTAGAAAACCTAGTAACTAAAATGGGGCAAATGACGGCAAATAGAGATTATACGCCGTTAATAGTCACAAACACACAGCTTTTAAACGCTTACAACAACGGCTGGATAGCTAAACGCTACATTAAAAAGACAATAGGCGATATGCTAAAAATGGGGCGTGAAATCGACTGGGACGATATAGACGAGGAACGCAAAAAAGAGTATTACGACGCTTGTAATAAGCTAGAGATAGACGGCGTTATTAAAGATCTGCTTTTTAACGTTTTGCTTTATGGCGAAGCGGCGATTTTAGCCGTAACAGACGCAAGCGAGGAAACCTATCAACTCCCATTAATGCCAAATGAAACAATTAAACAATTTATCGTATTTGGCAAGGGCGAATTTAAAGCAAGAAACGCAGAGCATAAATTTAACCGACCCAGCCTTTATGATGTAAAGGGCGTTAAAACACACGTTAGCCGTCTTTGTATAGTGCAAGGGGGAATAAAGAGCTATGGCATAAAGCAGCGTGAAAGCATAAGCGATATAGCCACCGCCCTTGATGTGATAAAGATGTTTGACACTATCACGCTAAGCGTTAGCGACTTGATAGAGGAGTGCAAAATAGATGTATACAAAATGGATGGGTATAACGAGCAAATAGCGACTGGTAATGAGAGCGAGATACTAAAACGGCTAAGACTAATAAACGAAGCCAAAAGCTACACTAACGCAATCGCTATGGATATGAAAGACGACTATTTAACAAAGGAAAATAACCTAACTGGTATAGCCGAGCTTTGGAGCAAGAGCTGTATTGTGGTAGCTGGAGCATTAAACCGCCCTATTAGCATACTATTCGGCGAGGGGGCAGGCGGTTTTAGTAGTGGCGAGGAGGATAATCGAGCATATTATGAAACGATAAACGAATTACAAAACACACTATTACGCCCAGTTTATGACTTCATCGATCCATTTATATTAGGCGAAACCCTAGAATACGATTTTTACAGCATAGACAGCCTAAACGATAAAGAAAAAGCTGAAATTTTAAACGTAAAAAGCACAGCCCTTGGAAATTTGCTAGACAAGGGCGTAATAACCGAAGCGATAATTTTAAAAGAGCTAAAAGATGAGGGCTTGATTAAGAACATAAGCGCCGAGGATATAAACGAAGCCGAGCTTTTAGCCCAAAAGTTAGACGAGCCAGCCGATGAAACCGACCTTATCTGAGCTATTTAGCAAGAAACGTAATAAAGAGTTTAAACCAGTGCAGCCTAGCAAGCGTGCAGAGGTTAAATATCGTAACGCCTTATTATTACTAATAGCCTCTTTAAAAACGGCGCTATTAAAAAGGCTTAGAGCGTTTTTGCTGGGTAACCCTAGCGACGCCGAAATAATAGAACACACAACCCAAATACTAGACGGATTACGAAAAGCCGACACATTAGACTACGCCAAAAAATTAAGCCGAGGTGTGGTTGGTGCAGTAAATGAAACAAACAAAGAGCGACTAATCCAAAACGTGCAAAAAGGCACAGATATAGACCTAACCCCGCTTGTAGGCGATACCGCCGTAAAAGCAAAACTAGACGAATACGTAGCCAAAAATGTGAGCTTGATAACCTCGGTAAAAAATGACTATCTAAGCGACGTGGAAAAAGCAATAAGAGAGAGCTATTTAAAAAATGGCAGGGCTGAAAATTTAGCCACGATCATACACGAACGCACGGGCGTAAGTAAAAGCAGGGCTAGGCTAATAGCTAGAGATCAGACAGCAAAAATAAACGCCGAGCTAGACCAAGAACGCATGCAAAATCTAGGCGTAAAGCTTTATATTTGGCAAACGGCTAAAGATGAAAGGGTAAGGCACACGCACGCAAATATGCAAGGCGTGCTATGTCGCTTTGATGATGATAGCGTATATAGCAAGGACGGCGGCAAAACGTGGATAAAACGAGAAGCGGACAAGCCGAAATGCAAGCCTGGCGTTGATATACAATGTCGATGTTTTGCAAAAGCGATTTTAGGGGCATAAATGGATTTCAAGATAAACGATGACGGCTACATAATAACAAAAGCCAAAATGGCAAGTATTGAGCCTATGGAATACCTAGGCGAGGAAATAGGACGCACCAGTGGCAAGGTGTATAAAGTTTTTAGGGATGAAAAAGAAGTATTTAGCCCTGAAACAATTAAAAGCTTTGAGGGTAAGCCACTAACGCTAACGCACCCAGACGACGACGTAACAGCCAAGAACTGGAAAGATACCGCAATAGGGCATATCCAAAACGTGCGCCGTGAGGGTGATTTTTTAGTAGGCGATGCTTACATCAACGACGAGATAGCGATCAAAATTATTAAAGAACAAGGAATAAAGGAGGTAAGTTGCGGATATGACAGCAAACTAATCGAGCGTGATGGGAAAATTTGGCAAACGAATATAAGGGGCAATCATTTGGCAGTAGTAGCCGAGGGGCGAGCTGGCAAAGATTGTAAATTAGGTGATAGTAAAAGGATAAAAATGAAATTCATAGATAAATTAAAAGGCGCTTTGACAGCAGCCAAAAAATTTAAAGATAACGACGAAGTTGGTAAAGAAAAAGTGGAGGAAGCCAACGAGGCTAACAATGAGCTAGTTGATCTTTTAGAGCAAGCATTAAGCGGTGCTGAGGAAGTAAGCACAAAACTAGATGAAACAACCGCTGAGCTAGAAAAAACAAAAACTGAGCTAGCAGATGTAAAGGCTAAAAACGTAAAAGACAGCGACGGCACAGATGAAAACGCAGAGATTGCAGAGCTAAAAGCTAAAGTTGAAGCGTTAGAAAAAGAGAACGCAGAGCTAAAAGCTGAAATCGAAAAGCTAAAAGGCGAGGCAGCAACAACCGAAGCCGTAACAGACGCCAAAGCAAATTTTAGCCACGTAAAACTAAGCGACGCTAAGAACGCTAGGGGTGTTTATGAGGCGGTAATCCTAGACAGCAAAGCATTTACTGCCGATGAGCTTAAAAAGCTAAGTGATAGTGAGATCAAGGCAATTTATATGGGTATGCGTGTAAGTGCTAAAAATAAAGACAACAGCGGCAGCGTGCTAGACAAGTTTTACGACGCTAAGCCAAAAAAAATTGATTTAAATAAAAAATTTGGAGGTAAATAATGGGCTATTTAGACAAAAGAGCTTTTGCAGGACAAGTAGCTAGAGCGGGCGAAAGTGCCGTAGTAGCACTAGCTTATGTAAATAACGATACTGAGGTTATCCCTTTTGGCGTATTTGTAACTAGCAAAGATGGCGGCGTAGCAAAAATAAGTAAAGCAACCGATCAGATTATGGGTGTTAGCCTTAAAATGGGAACAAAGAGCGAAAACAAGCCAGGCGAGGTTATGAGCGTTTTATCAATCTCTTATGGTAGTGAAGTTTGGGTGCAAGGTAAAGAAAATCACGGCTTAGCGGTTGGAGACACTATCCAAGTAGAAGCAACAGCAGGCGCAGACGCTGGCAAGGTAGCTAAAGCAGCAACGCTAGCAACAACAGCAGCTAAAGACAAATTTTACGTAACCGAAGTAAGCGGTAATCTTGTAAAACTAATGAGAAAGGAATAATATGAAACTAAGAGATGAGGAAATTTTAAGCCAACTAGCGTCAGCGGCGGCTAGCTTTAACGAGGGCTTTAAAGAGCGTGAATATCCAGAAGTGCAACTCGCTAATTTTGTGCCTATTACACAAAAAGGCGACGAGAGCATAGACGCACTAGATTATGGTGAGATAGAGGGAACTCAAGATTTAGAAAACGGCCTAATTGACGAAAACACAACGTCACTAGAAACCGAGGGTTTAAACATTACAGCTAAAAAAGGTCTATACCTAATATGGGCTAAGTCAGCGGTTTATACTAGTGAAGCAGTAGCTAGAGCTAAAAGGCTAGATATTGAGCTAGACACAGCAAACCTTAGCAACCTTGAGCGTATAGCACTTCTTACAATGCAAAAAACAGCTCTTGTCGGTCACGCAAAGGTCGGTGCGGTGCAAGGCTTGCTAAATAACACTAGCGTAAAAGCAAAAGACCTAACAGCTGGTACGGCTATTAGTGCAATGACTGGTGCAGAAGCTAGAGCATTTTTCTTGTCGCTAATTGAGTTTGGCTACGAGCAAAACGGCGGTCTATTAATCCCTAATACGATAGCGATCGATAGTAAAGACCTTATGGCACTAGCTAGCAAATATGACAACTCTATTGGCGCGGTAAATGGTGGCGTAAATGCACTAACCGCTATTAAAGAGGCACTATCACAAAGCACAGGTGTCGATGTTAATATCGTTGGCATACCTTTAGGCTTTGCACAAGGCTTAGGTGGTGGCAAGGGTAAAAATAGAGCCGTTGTATATACAAAGAGCGAGGACGTACTAAGCACTGACTGGGCTTTATCGCCAACAGCAATGCCACCATTTCAAAGAAGCGTGCTAAGCTGGGAAATCGCCGTTAAAGCTAAATTTACTGGCACATTAATCCGTCAGCTTGACAAAGTGGCTTACGTAAATTACAAGGCTTAATAATGACAGCAGCCGATTTTTTAAATAAATTCCCAGAGTTTAAAGCGGTAGATGAAACACGCATAGAGATAAGTTTAGACGAGGCGAAGCTACAAGTTGCCGAGAAAATTTGGGGGCGTTTTTACGAGGTCGGCGTTTTACACTTAGCGGCTCACATTTTGGCAATGCAGGGGGCTTTAAACACGGAAGCGACAACTAGCCCTCAGCCATTGCGTGAAATAGGCAGTAAAGCCGTAGGTAGCCTAAGCGTAAGCTATACAAGTGGGAAAACTGGCTTTGAGAGTGAAAGCGGAAGCTACTATTTAACTAAATACGGGCAACGCTACCTAGAGCTTAAAAAGCTAGTAACTCCACATTTTGGGCTAGTTAGATGATCGAAAAACTAGAGGGCAAAATAACCGAGTTAAAAGGGCTTAGCGTGGTGGTAGGCGTAACCGCTAAAAGCAACGCTAGAAGCGACGAGCTAACCAACGCAGACTTAGCCTTAATACACGAGTTTGGCAGTCCAGCACACAATATCCCAGAGCGCTCATTTTTGCGTAAGCCTTTGATAAATAATGCTGAAGCGGTAGCTAATTTGGCAAAAAACGCAATAGGAAAATTTATCGCAGGTGAAATATCGCTAGAAGCGGCACTAGGATACGTAGGCGAGGAAGCTAAGAGTATAAGCAAAGAGGCAGTAATTAACGGCATAAGCCCAGCTTTAAAGCCAGCCACGATTAAACATAAAAAAAGCTCAAAGCCCCTAATTGATACAGGGCAGTTGCTAAATTCTATCACTTACGAGGTGCGAAAATGATAAACGTTAGCGAGCTAATAGAGGATAGCGATTTTTGCCAAATTATCAAAAGAGGCGATGATGAGCTTAAGGCAGTGGTGCAGTTTTTAAGTAACGACGAAATGCAAAGGCTGCCAGAGGGGGAAAGATACAAAGAAGCGGTTAGGATAGATACAAAATTTAACCTAAATTTGCAAGATGTAATCACTTACAAAGGCGTAAATTACCGCATTATCAATATGCAAGATTGGAGCGAATATGGATACAAAAACTTTGCAGGCGTTAGATTTGACGGGCTTGAAAGTTTTGATAGCCAAGGCTTTGAGCGTAGATGAAAGCTTAGTGCGTGATAGCTACTCCAAAACGCTAAATGATAAGGCGGCTTATTTAACATTGCATTTATTAACTAGCACGCAAAAAGGGCGAGAATATAAATTTATCGAGGGCGAGAAAGAGGTTATCACTTCAACACGTGAAGCCATAGTGAGCGTAAATGCTTTTGGTAAAAATGCGAACTTCATAATCGAAAAATTAAACACCCTTTTTTACTCTAGCGAGTGCTTAAAAGAGCTTAAGATTTTAGGGTTAGGGTTAGTAACGATTAGCCCTATTAGAAACTTAAGCCAAATAGTGGGCGGTGGCGTAGAGGAGCGAGCTAGTATAGATTTAACACTAAGCTACATAAATAGAGTGGAAGTTTCTCAAAACGAGATAAAAATAGCCGAGATTAAAACGGCAGATTTTGGCATAAAGGTAAATAGATGAGTTTAACGATAAAAAGGATAGTAAATATCCAGCTAAACGAACAAGGGCAAATAGCAAAGAATAGAGATTTTAGCGTGATCGCTATTCTAAGCGACGACTGGTGCGAGGCTTACAATGATGTGAATACAAGATTTGTAAGTATCGCTAGTGCAAACGACGCCGCACTAAATTTTGGTAGTGAAAGTAGAGCAACTAAAGCCGCCAAAGCTATTTTTAGCGTAAGTGGGGTTAAAAAAGCAATCGTTGCTAAGTGGGTAAAAGAGAACAAAACAACACAAGCAACAGCTAATGAGCTAAGAGGCTCAGCGCTAAACGTAGGCATTAATAAATTAAAAGCTATTACAAGCGGAAGCTTTAAGCTAAACGTAGGCGGCGCGGATAAAGTTTATACAAATTTGGATTTTAGCTCGTGTGTAGATTTTGAAGCGGTAGCTACAAAACTAACAGCAGCGATTAGCAAAGACGGAATAAAGGCAGTATATGACGCAGAGGGTAACCGCTTCATAATTAGAGCAGCAACGGCTGGCAAAAATGACAACACAAGGCTAGGTTATTTTGAGAAAGCAGATAGTGGCGACTTTGTAGGCGTGCTTTTAAATCTAGTTAGTGGCAAAAGTGATATTTACGTAGGCAAAGACAGCGTAACGCAGAAAAAAGAGAGCCTAAGCGAGGCGTTAGATAAATTATTTAACGCAACACAAGGCTTTTACGGCGTTTATTCGTCAGCTATTTTGGCAGACGAGGAAGTAGCAGAGCTTAACGAGTGGATCACTTCAGCACAAAACCCAAGCGTAGCAGGCTATACGATCACACGCAAGGCACAGCTTGAAAGTGTGAATACGAACGTGATAAAAAAGATAGCCGATAAAGACAGCGGTCGCTTTTTTGCAACATATAACAACACGGGCGACGAACACGCAGGCGCTGAATTACTAGCAAAAGCACTAAGCACTAATTGGGAGGGATCAAACACAGCCCAAACAATGAAGTTTAAAAACCTAAAAACGGCTGGCACCGATGAAACAATCACGCTAAATTTAGCTGAGAAATGCGACAAGTTAGGCGTAAATTATTACACCGACTATGACGGCGTAAGTATGATAGCCGAGGGTGTGGCTTTAGGCGGTAAATTTATCGATGAAGTTGTAGGGCTTGACGCTTTCAACAACCGAACACAAATAGCAGTATTTAACGTGCTAAAAGGTGCTAAGAAAGTGCCACAAACCGACAAGGGACAAGTAAGACTAATAGCAGCGGTTAAACAAGTTTGCGAGCAATTTGTTAAAAACGGCTTTATCGCAGCAGGACAATGGCGTGGTGATCCAGTTGGCACGCTAGAAAGTGGCGATTATTTGGATTTAGGCTATTACGTTTACAGCCCTAGCTACACCGAGCAACTACAAGCAGACCGAGAAGCTAGAAAGTCAGTGCCTATCAATGTGGCTATTAAGTTAGCTGGTGCAATACACAGCGTAGATATTTTGATAAATTACAACAGATAAGGGGCTAAAATGGCAAGATACCAACACGATACGATCGTTTTACTATTAAACGGCTACGAAATAACCGCTTATGCAGACGGAAGCGATGTAATAAGCATAGAAAACGCAGCGGATGCAGGAGCTTATACAATAGGAGCTAGCGGTAGGGGTGTATTTACGGGCAGTTGTAACCAAAGTGGCACGCTAACCCTAAAACTTCTACAACATAGCGAGGATTGTAAATTTTTGCAAGACCTTTACAATCAGCAAAGAACGGAGTTTAAAAGCTTTAGCCCTATGACAATGGAGTTTAAGGACACACTAAACGGCGATGAATTAAGCGGAATAAATGGCTTTTTCGTAAATGACGGTGGATTAAAAAGAGGCGACGCTCACAACCCAACTGAGTTTAAAATTCAGTTTGAAAGAATAAGCAAACGCTTAGAAAATGGAGCTGGTAACTAATGCAAACATACGAGCTAATGATAAACGAAAATAAGTACGTTTTAAGAAGTGCTAATTTTTTTGAAACTAAAACACAACTACAAAGCCTTTTAGGGCTAGCCAAAGACGCTATCAAAATGCAAGGCGAGGATGTAAATATAGACGTAGGGCAAATAATAGCAAATATAGGCAGTGCAGCGTTTAGCGGTGTAGAAAATTTTATTTTAAAATATGCTAGCGTGATAAATGCAGAGGGTGGCGAAATACTATTAAGAAATGTTAGCCAAGCCGAAACGCATTTTAA
This sequence comes from Campylobacter concisus, assembly GCF_015679985.1. Classification (NCBI taxonomy): domain Bacteria; kingdom Pseudomonadati; phylum Campylobacterota; class Epsilonproteobacteria; order Campylobacterales; family Campylobacteraceae; genus Campylobacter; species Campylobacter concisus. The sequence continues at coordinate 1,649,768 of NZ_CP049239.1, forward strand.
CGCCAACAGAGGCGACTACGCACAACTTATTTTAGAGGGGCTAAAATACCATTTTTTAGACTTCTTACCCGCTGGGGCAAAATCCTTAACGGGTATAACAGCCTACCTAAACAAGGTGTAAAAAGCGAGTTTGATATAGATTATTTGGTGTGGCTACCGATAATAAAAGGTTATGCCACGCTAAACGACCTACGCACTATTTACGACCTAGAGGACGCAATAGCAATGCACGAAGTAATTATAGAGCTACTAAACGAGGAGCGCCGAGCCTTAGAAAATAAATAAGGTTTAGCCCTCTATTTTCTACACACAAGCCGAAAAATCAACTCAAAAATACTCTAATATGCCCCTTAAAAGGATATATAGTGCTATTAGATGAATTTCTCTACAAAATCGGATTTGATGTTGATAGTGGCAAGATAAAGCAGATAGAGCAAGGGTTAAAAAATGTCTCTAGCATAGCTAAACAAACAGCCCAGCCCATAAGCGATGCAGTAAAAGCTGGCATGGAAAGAAATGCTGAGCTAATGGCAAAAATAGATCAATTTAAAAGCAACGTAAAAAATTGGTGTGAGGGAGCTAGAGAGCAAGCCGAGGAACTCGCTACAGGTTTTCATGAAGTGGCAGAAGCAGAGGAAAAGGTCGGCGAGAAAGCAAAAGAAGCAGCGAAAGAGACGGAAAAACTAACCGAGAAAAAGCCAGCTACCAATTTAAAACAAGAGCTAAGTAATATAAGAAGCAAATTTATGCTAATAGGTGCAGCAGCGACAGCAGCTAGCGGACTAATAGCAAATTACTTAACCGTGCCTTTGCAAAATATCGATGAACTAGCAAAGAAAAAAGATAGACTATTTAACATCACACAAGCCGAAATAATTCAAGCAAAAGAGTATCAAGATCAACTACAAAAAACAAAAACGGCGGTGCAATCAATCGTAACCCAAACAGCGATAAAATTAATCCCAGTCGTCAATCAAAGCCTAAAAGGTTTTAACAACTTTCTAAGAGCGAATAAGGCTTTAGTGGTCGAGGGATTAACTAATGTCTTTAAGTGGATATTGAAGCTAGGGCAAGTATTTACAAACACGTTTAGATTTTTAAATAAAGTAATAAGTAGCACGATAGGCTGGAAAACGGCGTTATTAATTCTTGTAGGTGTTTTGGCAGTCGTTAAGCGTGCAATGCTAGCGGCGTTTTTAACCAACCCTATCGGCTGGGTAATTTTGCTAATAGGCGGTCTTATTTTACTAATTGATGATCTAATGACCTATTTAGATGGCGGCGAAAGCTTACTTGGCGACTACTGGAAGCCATTTATTGAGTGGGGTAAGAAAGCTATTACGGTATATAAGGGGATCGAGCCAACAATTAAACAAGTGTTTAATGGAGCTGTAAAAGTAATTATGGGGTTTGGTCAGTCAGTTATTGGCATTCTTACTTCAATAGGCGCTCTTTTCACTCTTAGACTAGCCGATTTAAAAGAAGCTCTTCAGTTTTGGTGCGACGGTGGCAAAAAAATGATAGAGGGGTTGTGCAATATATTTGGAACGTCGTGGAGCGAGGTTACCGAAAAAGTTAAAAAGACAATATTTGCATGGATAGATGATATAAAAGTTGGCTTTGAAAATTTAGGCAAAGCAATTATGCAACCCTTTGAGCTTGCCTTTAAATGGATAAAAGATCAATACAACAAATATATAGCTCCGATCGTTGATACGGTTAAAAACTTTGATATAGGGCAGACCGCTAAAGATATGTGGGAGGAAACAAAAAATTTATTTGGATTTAGTAATGACGCGGCAAAAACAGCAGCCTTACCTACACAATACGTAGATAATAATCGAACGAGTACATACAATGGCGGAGATATAACAAATACATACAATATAACAACCCAAAATCCTGAAATGGTTGAACGCATAATGCAAAAACAAAATCAATTAAATTTAGCAGCTGCTTATCATAATGTGGGAGGTGGCTACTAATGATTGAAGTAACAAGCCGTAAGATAGGCACGTTTAGACTAGACGCAACCGAGCAAGAAAACAATAAAAGCACGCTACGCACTACTAAAAATCCTATTGAAAGCGGTGCAAATGTAGCAGATCATGCCGTATTAGAGCCGAAAGAAATAACGATTAAGGGCAAGATAGTGGCTTATGAGCCGCCTAGCTTTACGCAATTTGACGAGATTATGCAAGTAGTCCGTTTTAACCTGCCATATATAAAAACTGCTCATCGTTTTACGCAAAAGGCATACAAACTCTACAACAATGTAAAGCATATAAAAAACGAGGCGATGCGATACGCTAGGATTTTTGGCGTTGATAAGAAAATACGCGAAATAGCACCATTTTTAACTGACGGAAAAGAAAATAAGGACAACAGCACCGCCAAAAATAGACTACAAAGCCTATATGAAAAGCTTTTAGAAGTGCAAAAGAGTGGCGAGTTTTTGATAGTGACAACTGGATTAAAAGCATATAGGAATATGTTAATTACAAGCATTGAAGTAACTACTGAAAGCGACCTATACGCTGACGTTACACTCACGCTCGAGGAGATTTTTGTCGTTGAAACAAAAACGGCTAAAGGGCTAAACGTAGGTAAAAGAGGTGTAAATTTAGGCAAGACCGAGCCAAAACTAAAAAAATCAAGCCTTTTAAAGGATATATTTTGATTTACGAAATAATGACTACGGACGAATTAAAACAAACGCAAAATTTTAATATATTCGGCATGGAGCTAGAGCTAACCCTTAAATATAACGAGGTTGGTGCAGTTTGGCAATTTGATTTAACCGATCTAAACACAAATAAAATTTTGGCTTTTAATAAGGGCTTAGCGGTTAATGCACCAAGTTTTATTAATAAGAACCTACCTTTTATTTTAATGCTAGTTGATACCACGAAAAGCGGCGTTAATTGCGTTTATTTTAGCGAGTTAGGCGAACGCTTGAAGCTTTATGCTGTCGATAAAAAAGAGTTTAACGCAGCGATGAGTGAGATAGCAAAGGATAGGGCATGAGGCAATATGGCAGACGCTACCGCTTAGAAATAGGCAACAGCACGCAAAGCATAGTAATAGACAACCTCGCCATAAGCTTTAACATTGAAAAGACGATAAGCGAAGAGCCGAATACTAGCAAAATAGAAATTTACAACCTAAACGCCAATAACCGTAACCAAATAGCCAATAAGATTTTTAACCAAGTGAAATTATTTGCAGGCTACGACGAGCCAAGATTAATTTTTGCAGGGCAAATAACGCAGGCTTACACCAGTCGCAACGATTTAGATTTTATAACACATATTGAGTGTGGCGACGGACAAAATGACTACTCAAAATCTAGACTATATACAACGCTAAAAGCTGGCGTAAAGGATAGCGACGTAGTTAATATGTGCGTTAAAGCAATGTCGAGCTCAAAGCAAGGCGTAGTAGATTTGCCAAAAGATAAAGCCTTGCCAAGATGCAAAGTATTAAGCGGCGATATAAAGGATTATTTAAAGCACGTAGCCAAAAATAACGACGCTAACTGGCATATATTAGACGGCAATTTAAACATTTTACCAAAGGATAAAGTAATCAATGATAGCGAGGGTTTTGTTTTGAGTGAAAAAACTGGCTTGATTAACAGCCCAGAAAAGACCGACGATGGGCTAAGGGTTACGTGCTTACTAAACCCTAAACTAAATATCGGCTCACTCGTGCGAATACAATCAATTTTAAGCGAATATGACGGCGATTATAAGATAACCCAGCTAACGCATAGTGGCGATTTTCTAAACGATACGTGGCAAACGGAGCTAATCGCCATAAATGGCAAATTTCACAAAGTAGAGAAAAAATGAACGATCCAAATTTAACACAAATTTTTGATAGCGGATTATTAAGCTTTGAGGCAGGGGTGCATACGGCACTACCTGCTAAGGTGCTTAAATTTAACGCAGGTGATAATACGGTGCAGGTTGAGCTGATGATAAATGAGCTAAAACGTGACGGCGTGAGCGTACCATTACCGCCGATAGATGATGTGCCAGTGCAATTTTTTAGGGGTGGCGATTTTGTAATTACTACGCCGATAAGAAAGGGCGATCACGGGCTTTGTGTATTTGCTGAGCGTTGCATTGATGGCTGGTTTGCTAGTGCTAGCAAGGGCGAGCCGTTAGATTTTAGGCTACACGACTACTCGGACGGCTTCTTTTTAACTGGCTTTAGCCCTCGCCCCTTAGCGGTTAAAGATGTAGATTTAGACGGCGTTTGCATGCGAACACTAAGCAAAAGTACCTACATAAAACTAACCGAGGGAAAAATCATAATCAAGGGAAATATAGAACAGACGGGCGACTACAAGCAAGTAGGGAATAAAAACCTAGTTGGCAATTTTTCACAAGTCGAGGGCAATAGTGTAAGTAGTGGCACAATTACCGCCACAGACATGATAGGTAGTGGCGTAAGTTTAAAATACCATACACATGGCGGAGATAGTGGTGGTACAACTACACAACCAAACTAAGGGGTAATAAGTGAAAGTAAGGGCGATAGATAGCGAGGGCGACTGGCTATTAGGGCATAAAGCGGATAGCGCGACAATAGCACAAAACGTGAAAACGCAAATTTTAAGCCTTTACAATGACTGGTTTTTAGACTTTGAAAACGGCGTTAGGTGGTTTAACTACTTATCAAAAAATCCTAACACGGACAAAATGCGAGATGAAATAAAAAGGCAAATCTTAAGCGTTGAGGGCGTTAGCAGTTTGGAAATTTTAAACATAAACACAAACGAACGCAAGGCAACTATTGAAGTGCAATATAGGGATATTTACGACGAAAGCCAAAGGTTATACATAAATGCGAGTGAGTGAAAATAGAATAATAATCGACGAATTAGAAACCATAAAAGAGCGTTTAGAAAATGGCTTTAAGGCGATTTACGGCGAAAATTTAGAGCTAGGCTCATCAACGCCAGACGGACAAATGATCGGGCTATTTAGCGAAGCGTTAAGCGAAGTTAATCAAGTGCTTACTTTTATCACTCAAATGTTAGACCCTTATTTAGCAACAGGCGAGTGGCTAGACCAACGCGTGGCTTATGCAGGGCTTTTAAGAAAGACAGCGGATTATAGCAGGGCTAGTGGCGTAATGATACACGGAGTTGGTGGAACCATTATCAAAAAAGGCACGATTTTAAAAGACAAAAATAGCAATTTGTGGGTAACAGATTATGAAGTAACACTAGGTGCTGAGGGGTCAAAAGCCGTTAGTATAACCAGCCAAGAAACGGGGGCGTTTAGGATAAACGAGCAAGACGAGCTAGAAATACAAGAGATAATCCTAGGCGTTGATAGAATAGTGGCTACTCAAAACTCGAAACTAGGGGTAGACGAGGAAAGCGACGGCGATTTATTGCTTAGATTTATGCAAAGCCATAGCATTAACAACAACGACGAGCGCCAAGGGCTAGAAAGCTACCTACTCAATCTAAAAGGCGTAAAACAATGCAAGGTTTTGGAAAACTATACTAACCAAACAGATGCCAACGGAGTAGAACCACATGGCCTAAATGCTATTGTTTTAGGTGGCGACGATACAGCAATAGGCGAGGCGATTTTAAGAAAAAAAATAGGCGGCTGCGGTGTACAAGGGCAAACAAAACTAGAAATTGAGTTTTTGGGTGCTAAGCGTGAGGTTAAATTTGACCGCCCAACGCAGATAAACCCTAGAATATTTTTGCGTATAAAACGCACCGAGGGCGCAACGGATATAAATACCGATAAAATCAAAGAGCTACTATCTAACCACGTTTTTAACATAGGCGAGGATGTTTATATTAGCCGCCTATATAGCATTATAAACGACGTTAAGGGCTTTGAGGTTACGCAATTTAAGATAAATGGTGGGCAAAGTTTGCCAGTAGCCGTGCGTGAGATATGTGTGATCAATAAAAACGATATTGATTTGGCGGTAGTGTAATGGTTGAGCTGATTTGGCAATATCGCAAAAAGCCGCGGGCTAGAGCGACCGCAAAGCTTCTAAATGATGAAGTGTATAAAACCTTTGACGATGCCATAAAAGTAGCCGAAATTTTAAATATTGATACTGCGAGCGGTTACGCTTTAGATTTGGTCGGTCGCCACGTAGGCGTAAGTAGGGAGCAACAAAATCTAATATTAAAAGATTTTTTCGCCTTTACCCAAACCGAGAAAAAACAAGGTTTTAATAAGGGTGAGTTTTACCGCCTAGGTAATTCTTTAAAGGGTAGTTTTTATCTCAACGATAGCGATTATAGATTTTTAATAAAAGCAAAAATTATCAAGAACTACCAAACTGGCACGCTAGAGAATAGCTACAAGTCGCTAGAGTTTTTATTAGGGGCTGGCAACTTCATATTTGACAATTACGATATGACCCTAAATTTGGTCTTAAAAAATGCTAAGACGACACAATTCTTAATAAACCTAATTTTTAAAAACGATATTTTAGCTCGCCCGGTAGGTGTAGGGCTAAACGTAATACTAATCGCTGACAAAAAATGCTTTGGCTTCAAGCAAAATAAAGCCAACCTAGCCTTTGGTGTTGGCAAGTTTGCAAGAATATATAAGGAGCAGTAATGATTTACGAAAAACCAAAAAATGAGATTTTCGCCAGTGACGCAAAAGACGGCGAAATAGTAGAATTTCCAAGCGTAAAAAGAGGGTGGGGAGTAACCGAGAATTTAGGCTTTATTCCGCCTATGGAGTATTTTAACGCCGCTTTTAATCGCGTGGATAGGTCGCTAGCCTACCAATTACAGCGAGGCGTTGGCGAGTGGGATAAAGATTTAGAATATCCGATCGGGGCGATTGTGAGCCTAGGTGGAATTATTTATATCGCAAAAAGCCAAAACACAAACAAAAACCCAGCCAACGAGGTGACAACTTGGGATATTGTGGCAACACAAAAATGGTGTGACGATATATTTGTAAAAAAATCAGAATTAAAGGATGGCATGCCAGTCGGAAGCTATCTTTTATACAGCTCAAACTCAAATACTCCGGATGGATTTCTGCGCTGTGACGGATCAGCGCTTGATAAAAACACATACTCCGCGCTTTTCGAAGTGATCGGATACACATACGGAAAAAGTGGCGGTAAATTCTTACTGCCAAACTTTAGCGACGGAAAATTCATGCGTGGCACTGGCGGCAAGGCAGCTGCCTTAGGGGTGGCGCAGCAAGATGAAATAAAATCACATACACACGGTGTTGGATTTAAAGGCTCAGGTTCCCCACATGCTGGGCCTTTTGGTACATTTGCAGGCAGTGAAGATAATGTTATATCGGGGGCAACAGGTGGCAACGAAACACGCCCATACAATATGGCCGTAGTTGTATTGATTAAATATTAGGAGCAATAATGAAAATTTATATCTATGACACACAAACAAATGAATATCTATACGAGGCAGAAGCACAAATAGACCCTCTAGCAAGTAGCGAGGGCGAAGCGATCTATCTAATGCCACCAAATGCAACGCAGATCGCGCCAACTGAGCCAAAAGCTGGCTTTGTAAACGTTTTTACTAATGGCAAGTGGGAGCAAGTAAAAGACGAGCGTGGCGAAACCTACTATGACGACGAGAACAACGCCATAATAATAACCGAACTAGGCCAAGAAAAAGGCCTAAACAAAGAGCCAAAGGCAGATGAACGAGACGAGAAACTATCGGAACTTGAAGCCGAGATCGCCGAGTGCGAAAATTATATACGCCACGCTTTGATTATCGGTAACAACGCCGTGCTTGAAAACTTAAGAGCAGAGTATAAGGAGCTAATCGCTCAAAGAGAGGAATTAAAATGAGCTATGTAATAGCTTGTGGAATATCACTAATTGTAGGTGTCCTAATATGCTTAGGATACATAATATGGAAAATGAACTTACCTATATAGGAGAAAAAATGAGAGTAAGAATAAAAAGATGTGAAGTGTGTGCTAGTAAGCTAGATAAAGATAGCAACTGCACTTGGGAGGGTTGCCCTAAGTGCCCTAACTATAAAGTAGAGGTAAAAGATGAAGCTAAACCAAAAGCAAAAACTACAAATTCTTAAAAACGTAGCTGTAGAGCTTCCACTTGAGATAGCACATTTTTTCATAGTGCCTATCGCTCTGTTAGCTTGTGATGAGAAAAGCGAGAATTTGCCCAAATGGGCAGCATGGTTTGATGAAAACGACTATGGCATAAACGGCGATGATGGCTGGAGGAGATGCCACTTTAAAGAGCCAAAAAATAGAACCTACTTTGCAAGGCTTTGTTGGCTCTATCGTAACCGTATAGGAAACTTTAGTGCGAAGTATCTAGGTGTCAAAGTTGAAGATATAGATGCAAGTAGTGTTAAAAGCATAGGCGATATTCTAGTTACAGAAAACAAAGGAGCAAAAAGCACCCAGTGCCTAGTGACTTGTAAGATGAAAGATGGACGTGAGCGTTTCGGCTACTACCGCGAAATACGTTACGGCAAATCAAAATGGTATTGTCGCATATATCTTGGTTGGAAGCTTATGGATATATGTGGGATGAATGAAGAGAACAAAAGCACATATCTTGAAGCAGACGATAAGAAGGTGCTTAAAAGTGTTTGGTGTGTAAATCCGTTTAAAAGGGTGCAAGGGAGCAATAATGCTAAGTCCTAGTTTATATCTTAGTGGTTTTTTGCTGCTTACCACTTTGTTTCTTGGATACAGGTATCAAAGCTTAGATAATGAGCTGAGTGTCACAAAGGAGAGATTGAGTGCTAGCGATAAGATGAACCAAAATCTAAAAGATGAGATAAACGAGCAAGATAGGCTCATCTCTCTTAAGCTTGATACTATAGAAAAGGTCAGCAGACAAAAGCAAATAATAGAGATAAAGGCAAATAAAGTCAAAGAAAGGGTGCAAAATGAGGACAAAAAGGATATGTCTAATGCTCTTGACATCAGTGTTTCTTATGTGCTTGACGGGTTGCGCAAGCAAGGAAGTAACAAATAAATATGACAAGATACCAAGCTACTTGCTTGAAGCCCCTATGATAGCAGATAGAAATGTAACAAATCAAAGCGATGCTGGAGTGCTACTAATAGATGTTTATAGTGGTTATAAGTCTTGTGTAGAACAACTAGGGGCTATAAAAGACTATGAAGAAAAAAGAGATAGACAATAAAAAAATAAGGGTGCATAAATGGAAGCGATCATAAAAAAGACTAAAGCCTTTTGGCTAAATAAGATGGCTATATTTGAAATAATTTTGTCCGTGATAATAATGCTCATCTTTACTTATAAATTTTAAAAAAAGAGGCGGATAATGGACGATCTTATAAACAAAGTAGGCATTTATTTTTGGGTTGTAGTTGTCGGCTTTTTGGGTGGAGCGCTAGGGTCTATAAACAACAAAGAACAAGCCATAAATAGAGGGCGTAAAATAGTAAATTTTATAGTTGGCACTATTAGCTCAGGATTTATTTGCTGGATATTCTTTGAAATAACATCATTTTTTACAAATAATAATGATCGCTTTAGTCTTGCAGTAGGCGGCTTTTTTGCATGGCGTGGCACAGCTTGGATATGTACGATCGTTGATAAAGCGATCGATAAAAAAATAGAGAGCTTTGAGGGCGGTGGCTATGATGATTTTTCTACAAAACCGCCTAAAGATTTAAATTTTTAAAGGATAAAAAAATGAAAAACTTTACTAACGCATTTTATACATTAATGAGCCTAGAATTTAACAGCCCTAAAAACGCACTACACAAAAACCCAAACGAAAAAGGCTTAACCTTTATGGGTATTTATGAAGCTGCTCACCCAAGTTGGCAAGGCTGGGGGCAAGTTAGGGCGGCAATCAACGCATACGGCGATCTTGAAAAGGCTAGCGTTGCCCTATATAATGATGACGCCTTAGTTGAGCTTGTAGGCAAATTTTACAAGGCTAACTACTGGGACGTGATGAGGCTTGACGAGATAAATAGTTACCAAAAGCAGGTGGAAATGTTTATATTTGGTGTAAATGCTGGGTGCAAAAACGCTATTAAAGCAGCCCAAAAGGTTGTAGGCGTTACAATGGACGGCATTTTAGGTGCTAATACCCTAGCCGCGATAAATGCGTATAATGAAGTGAGCTTTGATAAAGACTACGACCGAGCAGAAATAGCATATTATCGAGCTATTATGTCAGCTAATCCGACTTTGGCTAGATATGAAAGAGGCTGGATCAATAGAGCCGAAAAAGTATAGAAAATATCTTTTTTGCTGACCTTTTAGCTGACTAATATTTTTAAAATGGCGTCTATTACGCAGTAAGAGTTGATTTTTCAAATCCCTCTCTACCCGCCATAAAACTATCTATAACTTAAAGTCTACTGACCTTTATTTTTATTGCTTAAAACATTGGCACTAAGCAAAAGACTACTTTTTTAAAACTTACTAAAATCTTGCCAATTATCTTTTACTTTTGTCATAGTTAGGCATATAACTAGCATCAAATTTGCTCCATTCTAGAAGAAATTTTAACTATAAAATTCTATTTGCCTTATCGACAGCTACGAACGCCCAGTGCATAAATTCTTGCTTTGGTTTGTATTTGCCGCTGTTAAAATACTCCGCTAGCCGCGCCTCCTCCGTTTCGCTTAGCTCGCCGCCAAGCCCCCAGCGCGTCTTTTGTATGAGCTCCTGCGCGCTCGCGGGTATAGGGCTTAGACTTAGCGGCGATGATGGCAAGATAAGGGGCAAATTTAATCTAAATGAGCCAAAGCTAAACGTTACTAAGCTTACAGAGCTTCCATTTATCGAGGCGGTTTTGGATGAGAATTTTAAAGAGCTCGCAAAAGATGAGATGATAAATTTAGATGGCGCTTTAAAGACTATATTTTGGCATCACAAGGCAACTTTACTCGTGCAAAAAGACAAAAATGGTGAGTTTAGAAATTTAAATATAAAAGAGCTTCGGGAATTTTGATGATGCAAAATTTCAATGAGAAAAATGAGTTTAAATACGGCAAATTTAACTACAAAAAAGCTCATCAAATAGCCCAAAACTGCACTAAATTTAAGCTAGATAGCGACGAAGAGGAGACGAGCTGTGGGGACGAGAGAAGCTGCTATGACTGCGCGTTTAGGCGCTGGAGTAAAGATAGCTTCATCTGCATGGCACAAGCTAGCAAAGACTGAGCTAGCCCTACGCAACCATTTTTTTATCTTTAAGTTTTCCACCGCGTTTGTACTTTAGTTCGCCGCAAAATCTCTTGCCAAATTTTGCCTCGATAATAAGAACTAGCACAAAAAATATCTTTTCGTCATTCATTCGCGCGATCTGGCGTAGAGTTTGGCTAGCGTCATTAAATTTAACTCCATTTTTACGTAAAGTTTCGCAAAAAATAGCCTTGTCAAAGCCCAACATTTGCGAAATTTCAGTTATGCTGTATGGCTCGAGCGAGGCGATAATTCGGTCCATGTTGCAAATGCTTGGATTTTTACTGCGTGTTAGCACATCCATTGTTTCATTCATTAGCTTTACTAGCTTTTTTCTACGATTTATAACGTGAAGTGTTGCGGCAAGCAATATTAAAAAACCTACGATTTTATGGGCATTTAGTAAGTACTCATTATATTCACCAAATGCAAAATTTACACCAGAGAATGCGAGCATGCAAAGCCCTAAAATAAGAACTAAAACAAGACAGAATTTATAAATAACCTCTACTTTAAACATGACACTCATCCTAAATATATTTTTCTAATTATACACTTTAGGAGTTAAAATTTATCACCAGCTTATTTAGCTGGTGATTTAATTAAATTAAAAATTGTAGTTAAAGCTGAGATTAAATGTGCGTGGATCGCCATAAACCATCATATTTTTGCCGATACCCTCGTAGTATTTTTTGTTAAAGAGATTATCGATATTTAGCTGTACATCAAAGTTTTTAGCAAATTTATAACCAAGCATTAAATTAGCTAAAGTGTAGCCTTTTTGTGTGATTTCATCCGCGCCTTTGCCAGTATAAATTTTGCTCTTATACATAGCTCCAGCCCCTACTCTAAAGTCTCTGATCTCATACTTTGCAAATAAATTTGCCGTGCTTCTTGATGAGTCGGTGGCGTATTTCTCGCCATTAGCATCTTTTGCGTTAAAGTGCGTTGCACCAAAGCTTAGGCTTAAGTTTTTAGTGATCTCGCCGTTTAGGTCTAGCTCGACACCCTTGCTTGTGACGCCTTTGCCAGCTTCATATATATCGGCATTTGTCGCTGGATTTTTCCTGCCAGTCTTTATGCCAAGCTTATCTTGCACGATCTTAAAGATGCCAAGACTTGCTTGAAGTGCCCCGTCAAAATACTCGCCTTTAATGCCCACTTCATAGTCCTTGCCTTGGATCGGATCAAGATACTTGTCATTTGCGCCCTTTACGTTTTGAGGTTTAAATATGCTCGTGTAGCTAGCATATAGAGTGTGGTTTGCTCCGATGTCGTAAGTGATGCCAAGATATGGCGTGATCTCATTTGTGAAATTTCTATTATCTTTGCCGCCCTCGATCTCGTATTTGTAGTAGCTCACCCTAGCACCTAGTAGAAATTTAAGATCATCGGTGATTGATAGTTTATTTGCCGCGTAAAATGCCTTTTGTATCGTTTTGTCTTTATTGTTTTGATCTTCGTAAGGTAGCTTTGGATCATCAAGGTGCAGGTTTTTAAAATCAATCCTACTTCTAGCCGTATAAGCAAGCCCTGCTGGCGTGGTCTTTTGCAACCAGTAGCTACTTACCTTATCGCTACTTTTTTTATAGTTGTTATACATCGCACCAAAGACAAACTCATGAGATAAATTTGCTACCTCGTAAGGGATATTTGCGTATGCATCGACGTTGTGGATGTTCTCCTCTCTTTTGTTTGCATAAACGCTAAGGTCACTCATATTGCCAGTGCCGTCTAAATTTACCGCTCCGCCGTAGTAGAGTAGATTTGAGTCAGTGTTTGCCCGTCTAAATGAGTAGCTTAAATTTAAGCTCGCTTCATTTTCAAAGTAGTGCTTAAAATCAGCGTAAAAATCAAGCGTTTTTATGTCCCATCTAGTCCAAGGCTGAGAGAAAATTTCATTTTTACTAAAATTTGTCCTAGAGCCATCTGCGTAAAAAGCTGGCATGCCACCCCATCTAACCCCGTGGCGTCTTAGCTCTTGATAAAACGCGCCAAGGCTAAGCCACGAGTTATCGCCTATGTCGCTATCGACTACGCCGTAAATCGCACTATTTTTGCGGTTGTAATAATTCATATAAGAGTGCGACTTCTCATGCATGAAAGAAAGCCTGGCTCTAACGCTTCCGCTCTCATTTACCGGCGTTTGCACATCGCCATTTACGCCGTATCTATCGTATGAGCCAGCACTTACGCCAAAATTTCCTTTTAGCTCCTTTGAGTCTGCCCTTTTTCTTATGAAATTTAAGCTTGCAGCCGGATTGCCAGCGCCTGCAAGTAGGCCATTTGCCCCTTTGACCACCTCAACTCTTTCATAAGGCAGCAAGCTCATATCATTTGCGCCAAGACTAAAGCCACCAAAGCTAGGCATCGAATCAAGCAAGTAATAATCTATCTTAAAGCCACGAGCCGTCGGATATACGCGCTCGTCCCATTTGTTTAGCGTAACGCCTGGGACATTTCTAAGAAGCACTTGATAGTCCTTGATGCCTTGATCTTTTAGCCTAGCTTCTGTTAGCACGGTTAGTGATTGTGGCGTTTGACGAGAGGTTAAATTTAGCCTTGTTGTGCTTTTTACAAGCTCTTTTGCAAAGTAGTTTGCATCATCTCTTCTCTCGCTTTCTACAACATCAATTGCTTCTAAAATTTTATCGCTTTGGCTAGCAAAAATTTGAGGTTGCATCAAATTTAATGCAACCAAACTAATTAAAAATTTTTTCATTTTTTCTCCTTTTAAAATTTCTTTTAATCCACAAATAAAGCCCTGAAATGCTCAAAATAAGCGGTGAAATGCCGACTAAAAACCAGATAAATTTTGTGATTTGGTTGTAGTTACCAAAGTGCGATTTTCTAAATGCTGAGAGAATTTCTTCGCTTAGATTTGCATTTTTTATGTCCAAAATGCTTACTAATTCGCCGTTATTTTTATCGTAAGTTAATATGCTTGAATATTCGTTATGCAAGAAATTTTGATCTTTTACATAGCCAAAAAGGCGTATGTTTGCTCCTTGCATAAAAGGCAGTGAGATGAAGTGTGGTTCAAAGCCAGCAAGATCATTTTTTGAGCGGGCTACCAGCTCATCAAGAGATAGGCTTTTGTTATAAATTTTTGTATCTATAACGAAGTCATTTTTAAACTCTGGCATGCGTGCCATTTGAAATTCCCACCAAACACCACTTACGCAAATGAGCAGTAAAATAGGCGTAGAAAAAATTCCTATCATTTTATGAATGTCGCTCATAAAAATATTTAGCCTATTTACACGAAGCCTAAGTAGTGTCAGCCAGAATTTTCTATAAATCACAAAACCACTTATGCAGATAAAAAACGTAAAAATAGCGGTTAAAGTAAGGATAACGTGACCAATTTTCCCAAGAAATAGCGACTCATGAAACTCGGTTAAAACTCCAAAAAATCCCTCATCATGTGCGAGTGGCTCGCTCTTTATCTTACCGCTAAAAGCGTCAAAATAGATAAATTTCCACTCTTTTTGGCTGTCATTGTGCTCAATTAACCAAATTTTGTCGCATTTTTTAGGGTCGGCATCGATGTTGATGCCGACCATCTCGTAGCCGTCAAGCTCGCTTGCGATGATCTCTCTTTGCTCATCAAAGCTGATCCTTTTGCTTAAATTTTCTTTGTTTAAATTTACATTTACGACATTTGGGGCAAGAAGGCTGTTTATCTCATTTTATAAACCAAAATAGCACCGCTAAAACAAACTACTGCAAGTGGAATGAAAAATAATATAGATAAATAAGTGTGCAATTTATAAAAAAATTTTTGATTTAGAAATTTCACCTTGTTTTAAAGCCTTTTAGTAGTAGGTTTTGATAATGGCTTGCAATCTTACACAAAATTTACTTTGATAATATTTAAAACTATTATCAATTATGATTTCAAAAAAGAAAAATTTTTATAGAATGTAAGTTGAAAAAAATAAATAGATTTGATTTTTAAAAGAATAAACAACTCCTCTTTGTGTATACGAAAAGCCAGAAAAGGGGGAAGCAAAGACTTATCAGTTACAAAAAGGAGGGTCCATTTAGGACGATGAAATAGTATTATTTAAGCATAAATTTTAATAAAATTTTTAGTTAATAAAAAAGAAATTCCAAGTAATACTAAAGTAAATTTAACTTTAAAGAAGCTACATTTAAGAAATTTCTTTTAATTAGTGCAAGTACAAAATTAAAATAGCTAATTTTTAGGCACAAGCTCTAATACATTGCAAGCTCGTTTACTGCCCATATTGCAAGCTCTATCAAGAGCGTTTGCAGAAAGATCAAAGCTTTGCTCAGTGCCATTTCCTTGAAGATACTTTGTCGCTAGCTCGTAGCAAGCCTCACTACCACCATCATCACAGAGCGATCTAAATATCTCAAAAGATTTTTGCGTATCTTTTTCTATGCCAAGACCACGCCCTAGCATATCTGCATAGATAAAGCAAGAAATTTTATCTTTATTTTCACACTCACTTGAAAGCTTTTTTGTAAAATTCTCGCAAGCTTTAGCGTTACTTTTATTAATGCACTCTTGCACATTTATATCCCAGTTTGCATTCAAAGATAGAAGTGTAAATGCTAAAAACAAAATAGATTTTTTCATAAATTTCCTTGGAAGAAGTTAGCTCCCTTTGGGGGAAAGGGAGCTATTACAAAAAGGAGGTTTCTTGTTGGACAAGTGAAATAATACAAGTTTCGTCTAAATTTAAAACCAACTTTTCTTTAACAAAAAACAATCTCAAACCAAATCTTTTTTGCTAAAGGCAAAATAGCCACAAACTAGCAAAATAATGCCTAGTAAAAGTGGATAAATAATCGCATAAGCTACAAATGTTGCCTTTGGAAAGGTGCTTAAAATAAAATAAGATGCAGTACCGATAACTGCTAAATTTGGATCAAAAAGACTAAGTGCTGCTATCCTGAAAAGCTCTATCGGATTTAGTATAGCAATAGCGTAAATAACGTACTCATCAACCGAGCTTCGCATAAGAAGTCCAATTAATGCTAGATCAATAAAAGCAAGCATTATAAGCCAAAGTAAAAACACCACGCCTTGGCCTGTCTCTTGATTTTTAATCACGCTTGAGATAAAAAATCCAAGCGATAAAAAAATGATACTTAAGCTAAAAAGTAGCCCAAAATAAAGTGTTAATACACTCCAAGGTATTGCAACACCTTTTATAAAACCAACAATAACACAAAGCAAAAGAGCAAACAAAAGTGGAACAAAAACAACAAATGTACGGCCCAGCGCCTTGCCAAAGTAATACTCTCTAAGGCTTAGTGGGAAGCTAAGGATGTATTCAAGCAAATTTGTATCTCTATCTTGATTTATGCTTCTTACGGTTGAGATGAGAATAAAAATAGGCACAATGATGACACAAATTTGAATAAACAAAAGCAGTGCTCTAGTAAGCCCAGAAAAGCCGAGCACACGTGAGTCAGTCACGCCGCTAAATAAAAATCCTATCATCAAAGCAGAAAAAAGCGCAGCATATATCACAAACCATCTTGAGCGAAAAGACTCTTTTACATCAAGCTTTGCTATTAAAAAAAGATTATTCACTCTTGCTCCTTAAATTTTCTTCTTTGATGATCTTGCCAAGATCCATATAGACGCATCTATCTAATAAATTTGCTATCTCATCGATACGGTGTGAAATAAAAACAAGTGTTTTGTTTTGCGTGAAGTTGTCAAGTAAATTTTTAAAAGAAAGCCTTGCTTTTACATCAAGATTTGCCGTTGGCTCATCAAACATCAAAATTTCACTATCCTTAGCAAATGCGATGGCTATTAACATCTTTTGTTTCATTCCGCCAGAGAGCTTATAAAATGGCTTATTTAAATTTGCATGCAGATCAAGCTCTAAAAGCTTGCTAAATTTCTGAATCTCTTCAAATTTTACATTTGAACTTTTGCAAACAAACTCACAAAGCTCACGTAGATTAAATTTAAGCGGTGGTGGGGTTTGTGGCACAAATGAGATAAATTTCAAAGCCCCTTTTCTATCTTTTAGAGTGTTTACGCCATTTATTGCGATGCTTCCGCTATTTGGGATAAACTCACCTAAAATGATACGCATGAGCGAGCTTTTGCCAGCTCCATTTTGTCCAAGTATTGCTATTTTTTCACCAGATTTTACATTTAGGCTAACATTATCAAGTATCCTTTGCGAGCCAAAAATTTTAGTTACTTCTTTTATATCTATCAAAAATTTTCCTTATATTAGTTTTTTAAAGCCGTTGTCAAATTTCAGTGCATCTTGATGACACACATCAATACACCTACCACAAAGCGTACAATCAGCACCAGCTATCCTAAAGATATTTTTATTCTTGTCAAGTTTTGCTCCTTTTTTTGTCATAAAAAGTACGTGAGGCACTAGACAAACATCAGTGCAAACTAAGCAGTGATCACACTTCTCTTTATCCCAGCTAACTTTTATAGCATTTGGTTTAGCTAGCACTGAGTAAGTAGCTCCAATAGGACAGACATACCTACACCAAGCTCTACGTGAGAAGAAAATTTCAACCATAAGCATAGCCACAACGAACCAAATAGCATGAAAATAGCCATAGATAATAAATCTTGAAAAAATCCCAACAACATTAAAAATTTCAAATGTAAGGCTTGCACTAGCAAAGCTAAGAGTTAAAAATAAAATGGTAAAAACATATCGCCACTTTGTGTCAAACACTCGTGGTTTCACTATCTTTTTAGCACGCAAATTTTCATGGATCTTCTCAGCTACTTCACTTATTAACGAATAAGGACAGATCCAAGAGCAAAAGCCTCTACCACCAAAAATGATATAAAAGGCCAAGATACTAAGTGAGCCAATTATTAAATTTACATGGATTTCATGCGTCGCCAGAAAAACTTGCAGGCTCATAAAAGCATCCGCTAAGTGAAAGCCAAATATCCTTGAGGCACTGATGTCGCCTTCTAAAATTTGTATATCAACTCTATATGAAAGCACAAATAAAAGATGAACTAGAATAATGCTAAATATGCGCCAAAAACGTATACTAGGACGCTTCTTGCCATCTTTTGTAGTTGTGATTAATGTGCTTAGAAAGCTTACATTTCTAATCGTCGCACGAGTGTTATATTTGTCCATTTTTACTTTTTAAATTTAGAAATTTCATCTGCAAGGCTTTCAAGCTCACTATCACTAACATTTGTGAGTAGCCCCTTCATAAGCGAGTTTTGCACCTTGCCAGCTTTATAATCAGCCAGCTTTTTAAGCAATTCATCCTTACTTAGATGCGTTATATCAGGAGCTACGACGCCTTTTGCATTTGCACCATGACACGGGGCACAAGTTGTCAGATACTGCTTGCTAACGCCTTCATTGTGCACTTTAGCCACACTTAGACTTAGCTCTTTTACCTTTTTTAGCTCATCTTCGCTAGCAAATTCTTCACTAGACTTTGACTGCTCTTTTGTAAAATTTTGCTCTACTTTTGGCTGAGCATTAGTTGCTACTTTTTCCTTTTTAGGCGGAGTCTGGCTTAACATAAACACCATGATACCGCAAATTGCTACTGCTAAAATAATGGTTATAATCTTTCCTACTTTCATTATTTGCTCCTAAATTGTGTATTAAAATCACTGATTTCTTTAGCTAAATTTCTGATTTCACTATCATCCATTTTTTTAACAAGGTCTCGCATTAAAACATTGACTTTTTCTTTATTTTTATAAGCATTTATCATTGTATAAATTTCATTTTCACTTTTTGTTAAGAGTGATGGCCCGATGATGCCATTTGCATAATCATCGTGACAAGCTGAGCATTTTGTAATGAAAATTTTGCTAAGTCTGCCCTTTATAAGTCTTAAATTTATAGTTTGAAGAGGGGTTCTTACCATCGCTAAAGCACCGATTTGACGGCTTACGTTATTATCTTCAAGTCCAAATTTTACGCTCTTTTCGCCGTGCATATCGTATTTTATGAAGTCATTTTGTTTATTTGTACTTTGATTATTTTCTTTTTTTTCAACCTTTATGCTAGCGCTCGTGGCTACATTTATTGGTTGCTCGCTAGCTGCTTTTTGCGCTTTGTCATCGCTCTTTTCACAGCCGACAAATAGCAAAGCAGCAGCCACTAAAGACGTTATTAATCTCATTCTTTCTCCTTATAAATTTCATCATAACTCATTTTTGGGGCAATATTTATAATTTTTACAGGGCAAACCTCAGCACACACCCCACACCCAACGCAGCCATGCTTTATGAGTGGTAAATTTGCTTCACTCATTACTATTGCACTATCGCCAACTGGGCAAATGCTGGCGCAAAGGTCACAAATTTGACCGATTTTGCCTTTTATCTTATCTTTTTCTGCCTCTTCCCTATCATTATAAACTTTGCGAACAAGCAAATCTTCAACGCTATCTTCGCTTAGCTTTTCTCTTTTTAGGCACATACAGGCATTTGCATTACTCAAGACAGCAACGCCCATTTTCACATCATCAACAACTTTTGTAGCATGATCTAACGCACCACTTGGACAGGCGAGCACACATGGGAAAAGATCACATAAATAGCAACCTCTCTTTTTAGGATCGATGTATGCTGTACCATTTGAATATCCATCTTTTATATCAAGCAAACTTATACTGTGATAAGGGCATACCTGCACACACTGACCACATTTAACACAAAGATCATCAAAGTCATCAACCGCACCTGGTGGTCTAAGATAGAGTTTATCGCCGCTACTTTTTGGTAAAATTTTACCTATGCCATATCCTGCGGCAGCTGCGACTGAGCCTAAAATTATAAATTTTCTTCTATCCACGTTTTGCCCTTAATGCGTTAAAATTTGAAGCATCAAGTGGTTTTATCCTTGGCGTACTATCTTCAAGTAGCTTTACTGGCTCAGAAAATGGTGCGAGTTTGGCTAAAAAATTTAAGATACTAAAGACACTTGAGCCATAGAAAAACTGCAAATTCGGATAATACTGCCAAAGCTGATCGGCATACGATAGATGCATAAACGGCGTATCGCCATAGCCATCTTTATCTCTATCAAAACTCTCATACTCATCATAATAATTTTTGCTCCACCGATTTAATGCCATTTTATCGCCTGGAGTATCGTTCGCAACGATATCCATATTACCTATAAAATCATTATTTTCAAAGATACTTGTCCCCTGAGTAGCGTGAAAATATACGCCAACTACGTTGTGTAAAATTTTATTGCCTAAGAAATTTATCGTTGAGCCTGGCTGAAACGGCGAGTTATCAAGCAAAATTCCTCTCGCATTATAGATAAGTGTATTATTTTCGATAGTAAAATTTGAAACATCTTTTAGACCAATACCAATACCAAAAGCGCCGTCACTATCCATAACAAGATTATTTTTTATATTTGAGCCAGCTGAATACATAAAAAACATTCCGACTGCATTGCCGATAAAATCATTGTTTTCGACTAAATTTTGATTCGCATACATAAAGTGAAGCGAGTATCTACCGCGGATCGCTTTATTTTTTAAAAATTTATTGTGACTTGCATACCATGCAACCATATCGCGGCTATCATAAATATAATTGCCTTCTATTAAATTTTCATGGCTATACCAGAGTCTAACAGCATCACCTCTAAAACCAAGACTGGCCCCTTTTTTAGAAGTGATGTTATTTTCAGTGATCTTTGAGCTACTGCACTCTTTAAAATCAACCCCAAAAAGCACGTCACTCAAGTCATTTTGCGTAACCACGACATTATTTGCTTTATCACAGCCAATGCCAGCATCAAGCTCACCAAGGTCATTTCCGCTACCACTTATCTTTAAATTTCTAAGCGTAACATTTGAGGCAATAATCTTTACAACCGTGCCTTTACCATTTCCTTTTATGTGAGCATTTTTGCCCTCGCCAACGATACTAAGCGGCTTATTTATAGTTATACTTCCTTCATAGATGCCGTCTCCTAGCTTTATAACATCGCCAGGACTAGCGTTATTTATTACATCTTGAAGTATATTTGCAAAGCTAAAAATAGGCAAGAAAGCAAGGGCAAAATTGAAAATTTTACGCATTTAGCTCTTTTTTCTTTGAAAATACTGCAAGTATGCAAAATACGCTCATAGCGATCATAACCCAAAATCCAATACTTGGATAAGAGTGCGTTGTAAATTGTGCAACGCTACCATCGCCTAGAACTGTTGGCATAAATGGTTTAATCTTAAATGCGCCCCACTCTTGCATATTGTGTCCATACCAGTAAAGCCATCCTGCAAATGCACTCATAAATAGCACAGGCGCGATAATCGTTGGAACCATAAGAAGCGAGTTAAATTTGCCATTGTAATACAAAAAAGCAAGCATACAAAGCGTTGAAATAAGCAAATAATAAGGTGCTATCGCTCGCTCTAAATTTCCGCCATGCTCCATAGGATACATACCAATGTAGTGATTTATCGTATTCATCTCATGCACGTCGCCACTATATCCATCTACGTGAAAATATACAGGAATTCCATCAGGAAAGGCTGATTTTGGATAATTTGGAGCTTCAAGAGAGACGTACCAGATAGGAAAAGATGGCGTACCAATCTCTGCTTTTTGTTCGATCATCTTATGAAGATCGCTTGCTACATCTTTTGGTAAAAGGTGATTTTTATACTGAAATGAGCTAAAAAGATTATAGATGCCGTAGGTATAAGATGGTAGTTTATCGCCATCAGCTATACGCTCTTTTGCTCCGTGCCAACCAAGAACAGGCAAAGTAAAACAAACAGTCATTAAGACAAGTGCAACAATGGTATAAATTTTATATTTACTCATGATCTCTCCTTTAAATTTTAAAATTTCATCTGCTAAAAATAAAATTTTAAAATTTAAAAAAGGGGCAAAATGCCCCTTTAAAAACTACATACCAGCGTTTTCATCTACCCATTTTAGGTATTCGATGATATTTTTGATCTCTTCATCACTCATATGCTGATTTGGCATTCTAAGGTTAAAGTAATCAATCATTGATTTAATGTAGTCGTCATTATAGAACTTAGCAGGATCTTTGATAAATTCTGCTACCCATTTTTCGCCATTTTCATGTCTTAGTAAAACGCCTGTTAGGTCTGGACCTGAGCTTACTTGACCGATAACGTGGCAACCATTACATCCGCCTTTTAGATAAGCCTCTTCGCCTTTTGCAGCAGCTGGACTCATCGGAGTTGCGATCTCTTTAGCTAGGTTATTTTTAGCTCTTAAGCCAACGTCAGCTGTTTTAACCATGTATTGCCATACTTGGTACTCCCAAAGGATAGCGCCATTTACGTCGCCTTTTTTGTAAGCTTCGTCAGCTTTAGCTTTTACCTCTTTGATATGGCCGTATTGATCAAGTGCGTCATCAACCAAAGCTTTTACTTTTGGATATTTCTCATAATGTTTCTCTTTTAGGTATTTAACAACCTCTTGGATAACATCGTCAGTTGCCTTATTAGTTGCGATTACTTTGTCGTATTCGGCTTTTAAAGCTTCTGGGCTTAGAGTTTTTAGCTTGTTATTTTTAACAGATTCATATTTTTTATTTGGATCTTTAACAAGTAAATAACCCATCATCTCTAGGTGAAGCGCTGAACAAAACTCGGTGCAGTAGTATGGGAAGACACCTTCCATATCAGCTACGAAATTTACTGAAGCAGTTTTGCCAGGCTCTAGTGACGCATGGATGTTGTAAAGGTCAACTCCAAAGCCGTGAGTCTCATCTTGGGCACGCTCTAGGTTTGTTAAGTGAATTGTTACATTATCGCCTTTATTTACCTCGATGTGCTCTGGGTTGATGTGACTTCTGATCATTGTCGCATAGACAGTTACATTTTTACCGTTTCTCTCAACTCTTTCTTGACCAGCTAGAGTTACATATGGGCTAGCCTCGCCTGTTCTTGAGTTTGTGCCCATGTTGTAAGTAAGCGCTGGACTTAATTTGCTAGCAGCTATTGAAACAACATCGTGTGGCTCGCCAAGTGGGATAGGCATATCATAGATTAGATCCATTTTTGCACCAGTGATGTCTATTAGCTGGTGATTTTGTGGATGAAGTGGACCAACTGGGTTAAAACGATCGATTGAAAGTTTATCAAGAGCGATAGCGTATTTACCCTTAGGTTTGGCCGATTTTCCCTCCATAGTATCTAGGTGTCCGATGTTATAATGGACGTTAATCCTATCTAGGACTTTTAAATTTTTATAATCCCATTTTACGATTTGGCTATCGACGTAAAGAGAGGTATAGATGACGCCGTCTTTTTCGTCAAAAGAGTTGTGCAGAGGTCCAAGGCCAAGTTCGACTTGTCCGTGCATTGACTTTTCTCTATCTAAGATAGGAATTCCGTATGGGTCAGTGCCAGCATACTCTTTTTTGTCGATTAGCTCTTTGATCTTTCTAAAGTCATAAACTGATGCGTGAGTATCAAGCTTGCCGCCAATAATGATGTATCTACCATCTGGGCTTACGTCACAACCATGTGGGCTCTTTGACTCTGGGATCAAAAATAGCGCACCTGCTTTTACAGCAGCGTCTATTGTAACTACCTTGTGTCCATTTATAACTTTGTAGTTTTTCTTGTCTTGAACAAGTTTTTCTAAAATTTTCCAGTTATAAACGTGTAAGAAGTCAGTGTCATTTCTACTTGCACCTGCTTCAAATGGAGGGAGACCTTTTTCGATACCGCCAGTATACATCTCAGTATTTATTGAGTTTGTAAAGCCCCAGCCGTAGCTCTCGCCTTTACCAGCATCACTTAGATCTTGCCAGTATGGTGGGAGCTCAAGAGAAAATGACTCTTTCTCGTCGATCTTACCTTTTGGATAGTCAAATTTCCAAAATGTTACAGCACCTCTATAGACTGCTTCATAGTCGTCTATTGAGTGATAGTTGTTATCAAGTGGAGCTGCATATTGGCTAGCTTCGATAACATACTCGCTATTTGGAGTGATGAAGCTACCGCCGTGCTCACTCTTCATGATAGGGTTTACAACGATTTGAGTTGTCTCAAAGTCATGCAAATTTATAACTGCGATTCTTGGGTTAGCTTTATCGTTAATAAATAGATAATCACCAACATACTCACCATTTTTCTCAGTAAAATTTGGGTGGTGTGTATCGCCCCATGTTATCTCTTTGCCTCTGATGTTGCCTTGTTTTAAAACAGCTTTTGACTCATCGTCATAGCCATATCCTTGCCAAGGCTCTGGTGTGAAAACGCCGATGTATTTATAAATTCTCATCGACGGAACGCCATAAACTAGCACTTGACCGCTTTGCCCGCCAGATGAAAAGACGATGAAATCATCTTTTTTACCGCTAGGCTGATAAGTTTTAGCAGCTGCAAGGACATCTTTTTCGCTTAGCCCACGCTCTTTCATGACTTTTTCAAGGTCACTACTAGCAGCACAAGCAGTAGTTAAAGATAGCCCAAGCAACGCAGCACTTGCGACACAAAATAACTTTTGCATTTACTCTCCTTTTTAAAATGAATTTATCTCTAAACTCTTTATCTCATTGTCTAAATTTACGCCATTTAGGACACCTTTATCTATAAAAATCCTTTTTATCTCATTGCTAAAAAGAGCCTTTTGTCCTTTTAGCTTAAGATCTTTATCAAATTTATAGACTACTCCATCCTCATCACCTATGAAAATTTCATCCTCCATACACGCAAGAGCTGAAATTTTAGATTTTAAAACTTGCTTTTTGATTCCACTCTTAAAATCTAAAATTTCTCCATCTCTAAAGCCAAGCAAAATATCATTCCCTTTAAATTTACAGGCGCTAAGTGGAGCAAAACCAACACGCTTTTTCTCTTTTAAATTAAGCTCTTTATCAAGCAAAAATGCTTTGCCATTAAAGCTCGTAAAAAATAGTTCATCATCAATTGGCAAAAGGCTTGAAATTTTATAAACATCTTTATAATTTTTAGTTAAAAGTTTATTTAGATTTTTATCAAAAACGCCTATGCTGACTTCATTTGCCATATCGCAAGCTACGTAAATTTTATTTTTAATTGCCGTAATTTGTGAAATTTTACAGCCGACATTTGGCATGGCAAATAAAAAATTTCTCTCATTTGCTACCTCAATAATCTCATTATTTAAATTTGCGATATAAAAGAATTCTCCATCATTTCCGCACTCTTGATTTTTATAAATCGTCTCTTTTAGATCCAAATTTTTAATTTGTCCATCTTTTATAAAGACGATGCTTTGGTTGCTTTCATTAATAAAGCAGCCTAATTGCTGGGCAAAAGCTGTTATCAAAAACAAACTTATACAAAGCAGAAATCTCATAATCCAAGGCACTTTCATCATAAATTTATTAAGCAAAAAACTATACATACTTAACTCTTAAAAGCAAATTAGCGATTAATTTATTTTTTTAAGCTTTTAAAGAAAAATATCAATAATTTTTTTTAAATTTTATTATTTACATTAAATATATATTTGACTTTAATCAATACTAATATAGCTTTAATAAAATTTATTATCTATAAAGCTCTTTATTTTAGGTATTCTATGCATTAAAAATTAAATTATAAATAATTTATTAAAAAAATTATTTAAATTAAATAATTATATTAAGGAATGAGAATTCTCCTTAGTATTTAAGTAAAAAGCTAAAATTTATGTATTTGATATATTTTTAGCTTAAACCTATTGATAATTTAAATTTGTTTAAATAGGCTATAATCCGCCAAAAAAAGGAGAGATAATGCTAACGCATTTAGATGAGAAAGATCGTCCAAAAATGGTCGATGTAAGCCCAAAAGATCCTACAAAAAGAGTAGCAACTGCTAGCGGGATCATCAAGATGAGCAAAGAGGCCTTTAGAGCGATAAAAGAAAATACCGGCAAAAAAGGTCCGGTCATTCAAACGGCCGTCGTTGCTGCGATAATGGGTGCAAAAAAGACAAGCGAGCTAATCCCGATGTGCCATCCGCTAGCTATTTTAGGTGTGGATTGTGATATCGAAGAGCTATCTGAAATTTGCGCTTTTAAGCTTTATGTGAGCGTAAAAATAGAGGGCAAAACAGGCGTTGAGATGGAAGCATTAACTGGCGTTAGCGTGGGGCTTTTGACCATTTATGATATGGTGAAAGCTATAGATAAAAGCATGGAAATAAGTAATATCGTATTAGAGAGTAAAACGGGAGGAAAAAGTGGCGAGTATATGCGATCTAAATAACAAAAAAGCAAAAATTGATTACCCAACACATTGGGAATATAAAATAATATTTGATGCAGATGTCAATGTAGAAGAAAAGGTAAAAGAGATAGTAAAAGATAGAGAATTTAAGCTAGTTTTTTCAAAATTTAGCAAAGATAAAAAATACGCTAGCTATGACTTAGCCGTGCTAGTTTTGAGCGAAGAAGAGAGGCTAGAGATATTTTCAGCACTAAAACACGAAGCAAAATACGTTTTATAAGGTAAAAAATATGAATAATTTAGAACAAAATTTACATGATTATAAAAGCAGCGATGGCTTATTAATAAGCATAAAAGCTCTTTGCAATAACTTCTTTCAAGATGCTGCAAACAAAGATATAAATGCTTTGCCAGAAATTTTAAAGGCTAAAATGAATGAGCTTTATGACAAGATGAACAAAGAAGATCTCATAAATGCAAAAAATCTAAAAAGTGCCATGGAGGGAATAAATCAGGCCATTGTCGGCACTGAAGAAAAGGCACTTTATGAGCTACTTGATAAAAAAGATGAGCTAAACCGTGCAATAGAAGCAAAACGTGAGGAGATAAAAAATAGAC
This sequence comes from Campylobacter concisus, assembly GCF_015679985.1. Lineage (NCBI taxonomy): Bacteria > Pseudomonadati > Campylobacterota > Epsilonproteobacteria > Campylobacterales > Campylobacteraceae > Campylobacter > Campylobacter concisus. The sequence continues at coordinate 1,676,761 of NZ_CP049239.1, forward strand.
TTAAAATTTCATTTGAAGCAGCTGAAGAGGTCGTAAAAGATAGAAATTTTAGTGAAAAAGAGGAAATTTTAGAGCTTTTAAATAATGCGATCATTAGAGAAACAAGACTTCTTGGTATCTTAAAAGAGAGCGCTCAAATCGCATTTTTAACAACTCTTGAAGGTGCAAAAGATGTCGAGGAAACAGCTGGTGCGATAGCTAAAAATATGACTTATGTTGCGATCATTGGAGGAGAGTTTAGCAAAGAGCGAATACTTGAAATTTCAAAAAACATCATCATAGCAGCAGCAAATTTAGCAGATGAGGGTCATATCTTTGCAAAAGAGCTGATAAGTGGAGCGATAAGTGGCACAAGAGATGGTATTTTAAGGGCTATAGAAAAACTTAAAGATGAGGCGAAATTTGCTCCAGATGAGCTTAGGCTAAACTCACAGTTACTAAACTTAAAAAATATTGATGAAGAATTTATATCCTTGCTTAGGGAACTTGAAAAGGAATTTGAAGGTGTAGCAAGAAATGAGATCGAAAATGTAATAAATAGCGAGCTAGATACAAACCTAGCAAAATTTAAACGCATTAGCGATCAAGCAAGAGAGCAGATTATTTCAAGGATAGAAGAGTTAAAGTCAAACGGCATGGCAAAGCTTATGAGCGAGGCAAATAATAAATTTGAAGCCCTAAAGCAAGAGCTAAATGACAAGAGCAAAAAGCTAAAACTAAATTTTGATACAAACGATAAAATCGAAGAGATCAAACAAGAGATCGCTAATCTTGAGAAGAAAGCCAATGAAAAATTTGAAGACATCAAACAAATTGACATCAAATCAGAAGCCAAGAAATTTGGAGATAGGGCTTATCAAGCTGCAAAAGATCTGTTAAATGTTATTAAAAAAGATAAAAAAGAGGATTAAATTATCAAGCTTATCTTGAAATTTTTCCTGAAAGATATTCGCACCATATATTCTTGCCAAGTGTGAAAATTTTATCCACACTTGGCTTTTACTTTTTAAAGCTTTAAAATCATAAAAATAGATAAAGCAAAAATGCTCCCAAGATCAAGCGATAGATGACAAAAGGCAGCATCCTGATTCTCGAGATGATCTCCATAAACAACTTAACGCAGAGATAAGCACTAACAGCACTTATAATGACACCAAGGGCTATGTCGCTCCAAGGAAGTGCATTTGGGTCTTTAATTAGCTTTATGCTCTCAAGTCCGCCGGCTAGGATGATGACTGGGATCGACATCAAAAATGAGAAATTTGCACTTCCCTTGTGGCTAAATCCTAAAAAAAGTGCTGCTGTCATCGTCACACCTGATCTTGAGACGCCAGGAATGAGCGCCACGGCCTGGGCAAGGCCGATAATAAGCGCAAATTTTATGGTCATTTCATATTCGCTTTTGTTTGATGAGCGAAGATCCGCAAAGTAAAGTGCTATGCCAAAGACGATCGTAGTAATAGCGATCAAAACGCCACTTCTTGCATATTCTTCGATAATGTTGTTAAACAAAAGTCCAAAAATTCCCACTGGAACGGTAGCAAAGCCGACACACCAAACAAGCAAGCTATCGCCTACCATCTTTCTTTGTGCGATCGAGGCAAAAAAGTCACGAAGTAGCTTAAAAATCGTATCTTTAAAATAAAAAAGTATCGCGCTTAACGTGCCAACGTGCACTGCCACGTCAAAAGCAAGACCTTGATCTGGCCAGCCAAGTAGCTTTGGCACCAAGATAAGATGAGCCGAGCTAGATATCGGCAAAAATTCGCTTATGCCTTGCACCAAGGCCAAAACAATAACGTGAGAAATTTCCATAAAATGCCTTTTTTGATTTTAGATTGCAGTTGGGGATTTTACTCCCCAAGATTAAATTTATATAAGTTCGCTAGCAAAATTTGCAAGTTTTTGTGGCGTAAATCCGAAGTGATCAAATAGCTCGTTAGCCTTTCCGCTAGCGCCAAAGCTATTCATGCCATAAACTGCATCGGCAAATTTATACCACTCAAAGCCAGTTGCAGCTTCAACTGCGATAATGGTTGTGTTTTTATCTAAAATTCTAGCCACATACTCAGCTGGCTGCTCGCAAAGTAGGTCAAAACAAGGCGCTGATACGATGTTTGCACCCACACCTTGCTCAGCTAGAAGTGCAGCTGCTTTTACGCAGAGTGAGACCTCGCTGCCGCTTGCTATAAATGTTATCTTCGCATCTTTTGCCGAGCTTAAAAGATACGCGCCATTACTAACCTCGCCAAATTCGCCTTTTGCAAGTGGATCAAGCCCTTGACGGCTAAGCACAAATGCGCTTGGAGCGTTTAAATTTAGAGCCACTTGCCAGCTAGCTGCGTTTTCGTTACCATCAGCTGGGCGGAAAGTGTAGAAATTTGGCATCGCTCTAAATGTGCTAAGCTGCTCGATAGGCTGATGTGTCGGACCATCTTCGCCAACACCGATGCTATCGTGCGTGAAGACAAAAAAGTGCTTGATGCCCATTAGCGCTGCTATCCTCGCACTTGGCTTTAGGTAGTCGCTGAAAATGAAAAATGTCGCTGAAAATGGCAAGAAAAGGCCGTATCTGGCGATGCCGTTATTGATCGCTGCCATGGCGTGCTCCCTGATGCCGTAGTGGATATTTTTGCCATTTGGGAAGTCGCCCATGCCCTTTAACTCAGTCTTGTTTGAAGGAGCAAGATCTGCACTACCACCGATAAAGCCAGGGAGTTTTTTAGCTATCTCATTTAAAATGACGTGGTTTGTATCTCTTGTGGCTAGCTTTTTGTCGCTAAAGTCTGGAAATTCGATCTTGCTAAAGTCTGGATTAAGAAGTGAGTTTAATAAATTTTTGCCCTCAATGCTTAACGCCTCAACCTTTTTGTTCCACATCGCCTCTTCAAGATCGCCCTTTTCAACTGCGCCTCTAAATCTTAAAAGCACGTCTTCGTCGATAGCAAATTTCTTCTCAGGGTCAAAGCCAGCTGCGGCCTTTGCCTTTTTGATGATCTCTTCGCCAAGTGGCGCGCCGTGGCTGTGATGGCTGCCCTCAAGCTCCATTGCGCCGCGTGCTATGTGTGTGTTTGCGATGATGAGATATGGCGACTCTTTCTCGCTTGCTTGCTCAAGAGCAAATTCGATCTGGTTGAAGTCATGTCCGTCGATGCGTGCGACCTCCCAGCCCTGCGCCTCAAACCTAGCTTTAACGTCCTCGCTAAATGCGATCGCTGTGTCGCCCTCGATCGTGATGTTGTTTGAGTCGTAGATGAGCACAAGGTTGTCTAGTCTTAAATTTCCGGCTACCGAACATGCCTCGTAGCTTATGCCCTCTTCAAGGTCGCCGTCGCCGCAAAGGCAGTAAATTTTATGATCGATTATTTTATTATCTGGCTCATTTAGCACGTTTGCAGCGTATTTTTCTGCCATGGCTAGACCAACTGCGTTTGCTACGCCTTGGCCAAGTGGGCCAGTAGCCATCTCAACGCCTGGAGTGTGAATTTCTGGGTGTCCTGGAGTGTTTGAGCCAAGTTGGCGAAAATTTTTAAGCTCATCAAGGCTTAAATCGTAGCCGCTTAGATGCAAAAAGCTATAAACCAAACTTGAAGCGTGACCACCGCTAAAAACGAGCCTATCTCTGTTTAGCCATTTTGGATTTTTTGGATTGTGTTTTAAAAAGTTGCTTAAAACCACCATAATATCAGCTAGACCCATAGGTGCACCTGGGTGTCCGCTGTTAGCGTTTTGCACCATATCAGCGCACAAAAATCTTATAGTATCGGCTTGTTTTTTTAGCATATGATCTCCTTTTATTGCGTCAGATTATACAAAAAAGTGATTAAAACTTGCCTTGCATTTTTGTCCAAAATGTCTAAAAAGTGATATAAATTTACGAAATTTACGCACTATCTTAGATGTTTATCTGTAAGCTCCAAGATCATCTTTGCTATGCCAGCATCTATCTGTTTTAGTGCCTCTTCTATCTCGCAAATAAGCTCATCTTTTTTCTTTTTTGCGCCAGATAGACCTAGTAAATTTGTAAATGAGTTTTTAGCTAGGTCGTTATGCACAGGCTTTCCAGCGGCCGCCTCGTCGCTTGTAAGATCGATGATGTCGTCTTGTATCTGAAAAGCAAGGCCGAGCTTTAGTCCGATATCATAAATTTTCTCGCACTCTATTTCGTCTAAATTTACTATCACAGCGCCCATTTTTAGGCTTGCAGCGATAAGCTTTGCGGTCTTGTGGATGTGTAAAAAGACTAGCTCATTAAGGTTTAGCATCTTGCCAGATAGGCCAAATTTAGCCTTTGCTCTTTTGATATCCTCTTTGTTCGTATTTTCAAAAAAACAATCCAGCGCCTGACCTAGCACCATGCCGCTAACGCCAGCATTCTCGCTTAAAATTTCCACGCATTTTATACGTGTTTCAGCACTCAGATCAGCACGTGAAATTTCATAAAAAGCATGCGTATTTAGCGCATCCCCTACAAGTATGGCAGTTGTCTCGTCGTATGTGACGTGAAGTGTTGGCGTGCCGCGTCTTAGGCTTGCGTCGTCCATTGATGGCAAGTCATCATGGATGAGCGAGTATGTGTGCATCATCTCAAGCCCCAAAGCCACTCTCATAGCCTTTTGCGTGAGGCTTTTATCAACGCTTTTTACCACACCAAGAAGCAAAAGTGCCCTAAAGTGCTTGCCTCCAGCCTTTAGCATAACGCCAAGCGCCTCCTCGTAGTAAGGGTGAAAGCTAGGCGCCTTTGGCAAATTTGCATTTAGAAATTTTACAAAGTCCTCAAGTAGGCTCATTTTGGCACTCTTGCAAAAAACTGAAAGTCATTTCTAGTAAATAGAAGCGTAAAATTTTTTAACTCACCAAGCTTCTCTAAAAGCTCTTCACGACTACTCACGCTTTGTTTATCAAAACCTAAAATTTTATCGCCGGTCTTGATGCCAAAAATTTCTGCATTTGACTTTGGCTCGACCTTTGTAACGACTAAATTTTTATCCACCGTGATACCATAATCCATCAAAATCTTATCATCAAGCATTGTTTGTGGCTCTTTTGGAATGATGTTAAAATTTGGTATATCAAGGCTTGAAGGGGCGTCTACATCAAGACTTTGGTTAAATTTCACATCCCCACTTACTGGCACTTGAAAGAGCATTTCTTGCTTATCGCGCTTCACAATGATGTCAAGCTTTGTGCCCTTTGGAGCAAAAAGCACCATCTCATTTAGCTCTCTTAGACTCTTTGGTTTGATGCCATTTATCGTAACAAGCTCATCATCTATCATCAACATCTTGCCACGGCCCAAAGGATCAACAAGACCCACAAAAAATTTATCCTCTTTTTGCAAAAATTTCACACCTATATCGCCGTAATAGACATCATCATAAGATACAAAGTGCTTCAAATAACGATTTGGTATAAATTTATCAGCTCCAACAGCTATGCCTATCATCTTGCAACAAGGCGTGTTTATCTCGCCAGTTGCGTTATACTCGAAGCTTAACGTGTCAAAGTCGCCTAAATTTTGTCCCAAAGACTTGATGTGACCCATGACGGTGTTGTTAGAGTCGTTTAAAACGCCAACCCAAGTGCTCTTTTTGATGCGCTCCTCGTTGGTCTCATCAGCCATCACGACGGGGCTTAGCTCCTTGCTAGAGCGCACTAAGAAAAGCTGCAAATATGGGTCAAATTTGACATATTCGCCAAGCGGAGCTCCGTCACTTTTTGGCACTGCGATCAAATTTTTAGTGATAGCCACGCCAAAGTGTTTATTTACCGAGACGATTGAGTTTTTGTTCTTTTCAAAGCAGGCGTTAAAGTCCTCTTGCGTAGGCCTAGGATCGGCGTTTAGGCAAAGCGCTGATAGCAAAAAAGCAAGGGCAAATTTATATTTTAGTCTCATTTTATCCCCATCGAAGCAAGGCCGCCAAGCATCCTTGAAGCGGTGTTTTTCTTATCGGCCTCAACTGATTTTAGCACGTCATTTACGGCGCTTATTAGCAAAATTTGCATGCTCTCTTTATCTTCAAGCAAGCTATCATCTATGCTGATATCAAGTATATCGCCGCTGCCGTTTGCTCTCACGCTTACCAGTCCGCCACCGCTTTTTGCGCCAAATTCTTTATTTTTGCTCTCTTCTTCCATCTGCTTGGCCTGCTTTTGCACATCCTCAAGCATCTGCCCCATCTTTGAAAAGTCAAATCCCTCAAACATCGCCTACTCCTTTATGATCTCGTTTTTGTTATTTACATGCACGATGGTTGGTTTAAATTTCTTAGCCTTTTTAAATTTCATAATAGCATAAGCCACGATGATGACCACGTCGCCAACGCAGACCTTTCTAGCAGCTGCGCCGTTTAGGCAAATTTCGCCTTTTTTGCCCTTTATCACGTAGGTGGCAAATCTCTCGCCGTTATTTACGTCTAAAATTTCAACCTTTTGATTTTCTATCAAATTTGCAGCCTTTATAAGCTCCTCGCCGATGCTTATCGAGCCAACATAGTTTAAATTTGCGTCTGTTACGACGGCTCTGTGGATCTTACTAGCTAAAATTTCTATATTCATTTTTACCTCTTTAAAAGCTCTTTTACTACTTCTTTGTCGCTAAATGGGTGCTTGACGCCCTTTATCTCCTGATATGGCTCATCGCCTTTGCCAAGTATAACAAGCGCCCAGCCGGGTTCTAGCTTGCTGATAGCCAGTGCGATCGCCTCTTTGCGGTTGGCGTTTCGTATCAAATTTTCATTTTGACTCATACCAGCGCAAATTTCATCGATTATGCTCTCTGGCTCTTCGCTTCTTGGATTGTCACTTGTGACGATGCAAATTCTTGCGTATTTTTGGGCTATCGCTCCCATTTTTGGGCGCTTTGTCCTATCTCTATCGCCGCCTGCACCAAAGACTGCGATCAAATTTAGATGTCTAAGCGAGTTTAGCACCTTTTCGATACCATCTGGCGTATGAGCAAAATCCACGATGACTAGCGGATCGGTGCTAACCACTTCCATTCTGCCACTAACCCCTTTAAATTTGCTTATCGCCTTTGAAAGCGCGGTCGCGTCTGGACGCTCTAGCAAGCAAACAGCGCCAAGGGCTGCAATTAGGTTGTAAAGATTAAACTCGCCTTGCAAGCTTGAGTCTATCTCCACATCGCCATTTGGCGTCTTGATAACCGCGTCTATGCCGTCCTTTAGCCCATAAACTACCGGCGCAAAGCTGGCTGGCTTTTTGAGCGAATACGTATAAGCGTTTTTTGGATTAAATTTAATGCCATTATCATCAGCATTTATAAGCTTCATGCCATCATCATCAAAAAAGCTAGACTTTACCCTAGCGTACTCCTCCATGCTCTTGTGGTAGTCGAGGTGGTCTTGAGTCAAATTTGTAAAAATTTTTAGAGCAAATTTCAAGCTCTCTATACGCTTTTGAGCGATCGCATGCGAGCTAACCTCCATCACGAAGTACTCGCAGCCTTGCTCGCTGGCTGCTTTGAGGTATGAAAGAGTCCTTAAAATGGCACTCGTCGTAAGCGCCTTGTCATCTATCTGCTTGCCCTCTACAAATGCCCCTCTGGTGCCACTTAGCCCGCACTTTTTGCCTAAATTTCGCAAGGTCTCGTAGATAGCCGCAGCCGTTGTGGTCTTGCCATTTGTACCTGTGATGCCAACTATCTTTAAGTTTTCGTCTATTTTTAAAAGCTTCTTGCACTCTTCAAGGCTGATTATCTTAGCGCCATTTTTTATCGCTGCCTCTGCAAATTTTGCGTTTGCAGCAGTTTGCACAAAGTATGCACCCTGCTCGCACTCGTTTGAGTCATCTGTTATGAAGCTATTTTCTACTGATATTTTCATCGTTTTGTCTTTTTTGTATCTCTTTAAAAAGCTGATCTATGCGCTCATCACCGCCAAACATTACCGCCGCACTCTCAAGATAGTTTATGCTCATTTCGATAAAGTCATTTTTTATCAAATTTCCCAAAAATTCTAAAAAATCATCTTTGTTTGAGATCATGACCTTGGTTGAGAACATGATGTTTTCAAAGACTTTTTTGAAGCTCCCGTCCTTATAAACAGCCTTTTTAAAGTCCTCGTAGCTGATCGCGTCTTGCTCTTCGAAATACTCATCGCTAGCCAATCTTGATTCTAAAATTTTTAAAATTTCATCCATTCCTTCATCATCTTCGCCAGCTCTTAGTTTATCCATAAAATAGTCAAATAAAAGTTTTGCTTCCTCTGCATTTTTCTCGCCAAGAGAGCAAATTTGTATCAAAAATAGTAAATTTTTATCCTGTGTCTTTTCGTAAGCTAGAGAGAAGTAAAAGATCGCTTCTTTAAATTTTGAGCGTTTGAAGTGTTTAATGCCTATTTTTTTATAATCTATCAATGTCAAATTCCTCGCCAATCGGGATATTTACGACCTCAAGCTCTGGGTGAATATCCATACGAAGTTGTCTTTCAAGTCCATATTTTAGTGTAGTTGTACTAGCTGCACATCCATGACAATGCCCTGTAAGTCTTACATAAATTTTGCCGTTTTTTATGCCAAGTAGCTCCATGCCACCGCCATCATTTTCAAGCATCGGTAATACCTTTTGCAAACTCACACTGACTGGTTTTAAAAGTTCTTCATCGCTAAATGGGATCATATCTTTTCCTATTAAATTTTTGGGCTATTATAGCAAAATAAAAATGCAAAAAATAATGGCTATATTTTTGCTTAGCGCTAATTTTGCTTTATAATTTAAACCTTTTTTGACACACCTAGTCAGTTTTGATTATTAAATGCGTGAGCTAAAATTTAGTAAATTTTTGATTATAAGTTTTAGGATAAAAGGGCAAATTTCGCCCTTTTTATTTAATCTATTAGAAGTGATTTTATATCTACTTTTTGCTCGATCATCTTGCTCTCAAGCATAAATTCTTGCGTAGCTTCAAGTGCTTTTATATCTTCAGGCGTGATCTTTGGACTAAAGTCATACTGCGGATACATACTCTTTACCGCCTCTATGCTAAGACCGGTCTCTTCAGCTGTAAATTTTAATGCCTCTTCCTCATTTGCTTTCATAAAAGCCAAAATTTCATCTTGGGCTTTTTTAAATTTTTCAACTAGATCTTTATGCTTTTTGTAAAATTCTCCACTTGTGGCAGTAACGATGACTGGAGTGATGACGCCCTTGCCTGTTGTTACGACACTAAGTCCTGATTTTTTAGCATTATAAGCAGTTGGTCCAGCAAGAAGTGCTGCATCGACACTGCCATTTTCAAGTGCAGCTTGTGCAGCTGGGATGCCCATAGAAACGAACTCTACGTCATTTATACCAAGTCCGCCAAGAGCAAGATACCTAACCAAAAGCTCATTTAATATCGTGCCTTTTGGGCCTGCTATTTTTTTACCTTTTAAGTCTTTAGCGGTTTTTATGCCTTTATCTTTAGCAAATATCGCAAAAGCTTCAGGTGCTCTTGAATAGGCACTTATGATCTTTATGTCAGCTTTATTTGCCGCGGCAAGTATGACTGAAGTTCCGCCCACGCAGTTTAGAAACTGGAGCGAATTCGAAGCTAGAGCTTGAGTCTGCTTTGCACCTGATGTTATCTCAGAGTACTCGACTGGTATGCCAAAAGATTTAGCATAAAAGCCTTTAAATTTATCGACGATTGAGGGGACGTTTAGCGGCGATTTGACATAGGTCATACCGATCTTATCTAGCTCACTTGCGTTTGCGACTAGACAAAGCAAAGAGGCTGCACACAAAATCTTAAAAAATTTTCTCATATTTGCTCCTTTAAAAATTTTCCAAATTATATAACTTTTTGCCTCGTTTTGGTTTTAATTATCATTTTATAAAATGCTAAATTTCGCTCAAAATTTTACGCTTTAAATTTATTAGTTCATCGCAAAGCAAATCTCTTGGCTTAGCTAGATTTGATAGATCATAGCTTGATTTCATCCCACCTTTTTCAAGCAAAATTATCTCATCTGCTAAATATAGGGCTTCATCGACATTATGAGTGACAAAAATGATGGTTTTGCCGGCTTGGAGCTTTAAAATTTCAGCCTGCATGCTGGCTCTCGTAAAAGCATCAAGTGCCGCAAATGGCTCATCCATAAGGATCAAATTTGCCTCGTACGCAAGCACTCTTGCAAGAGAAACGCGCGAACTCATACCGCCAGATAGCTGCGAAACAGCGGCAAATTTAAAGTCGCTAAGCCCTATCATCGATATGAGCCTGTCTATCTTTGCCTCGTCTATCTCGCACTTTTTAAGTGGAAAGACTATATTTTCATAGACATTTAAAAAAGGCATAAGCCTAGGCTCTTGAAATACAAAACCGATCTTTGCTTGCTCTTTAAATTTTATCTCGCCTAGACTTACGCCCTCAAGTCCAGCAATAAGCCTTAAAAGAGTCGTTTTACCACAACCACTTCTACCAAGTATGACGGTGATCTTATCTTTTTTTATGCTTAAATTTAGCTCTTTTAAAACGTCGATACGCTTATCATGGATAAAAAAATGCTTTGATAAATTTAAAATTTCTATCATTTTTCACTTCGCAAAAGGCTAAATTTAGATATCAAAAATAAAAATATCCTATCTATGAGTACGCCGCAAATTCCTATCGTAAAAATGCCAACAAATATCCTATCTGCACGCGAAAGCTCCTCCGCATCTAGTATGAGATAGCCTAGCCCGCTAGAAGCTGCGATCATCTCCGCTCCCACAATCGCTCGCATAGCGTAGCCAAAACCTATTCGCATGCCTACAAAGATATCCTTTATGGCATTTTTTAGGATGATTTTGTAAAAAATTTCAAATTTACTAAAACAAAAAATTTTACCAACTTCAATAAGTTTCACATCGCAGCTAGTTAGCCCTTTTGAAATACTTAAAAACATTGGGAAAAATGATGCTAGGATGATAATAATAATTTTTGGAGTTTCGTTTATACCAAACCAAAGTACCAAAATAGCAATAAGGCTAAGTGGCGGAACATTTCTAAAAAACTCTAGTATCCACTCGTAATAAATACTAGCTTTTGGAAATAGCGCCGCAACTCCGCCAAAAATAAATGCCAAAACAAAAGCCAAAATATAGCCAATAAATATACGCTTAAAGCTAATTATCACATGCATTATTAGCTCGCCGCTTAAGCTCATATCAAGCATCGTTTTAAGTGTCGTAATAGGACTTGGCAATATATAAGGTGTGAAAATTTTAAGCTCACAAACAACCTGCCAGAGGGCAAAGATCGCTAGGATCAAAACGCTCTTTTTAAAAATTTCTATCACAGCCCATCTCCATTGTGACAGCCATTTTCACAGTATAAAAGCTCGATGATATGATAGTTTTTAAGCTCGCTAAATTTATACGAAAATGCGTTTTGTATCTTTTCTTTACTACATAAGCTTAGTGTTTTTATGCCTAAATTTTCAAAAAATCCAGGAGGAATCGGGCTTGATTCTATTTTGTTTATTTGTAAATTTATGTCGTTTAGCTCTTTAAAATTTTTCCATGTTAAAAATGTAGTTCGCTCTAATTTTAAAGAATCTCCAAGCTCAGCCAAGTCATCACAAGGCGTTGTTATATAAAGCCACTCATCTTCTTTTAGTTTCGAGCTAAGTTCAATGGCGCTTTCAATTAAAATGGGATTTAAGCTTGAAATATTATTTGAAAATTCTTTGAAATTTGATCTTATAAAATTTACAGCTCTTGGACAGCGACTGTCTAAAACTATGCCTTTAGAGTATAAATTTTTATATGAATTTTTGATATCGCTAACATGATCTTTTTCGCACTCTACTATGTTAAAGCCCTTATTTTGCAAGAGCTCTTTTAACGTAGAGAAGTCATACATATTTTTTACAACGGGATTTAGCCAAAGTAGCTTTCTCAAGAGTTCTCCATAATTTTAATAATAGAAATCAAGATTCTATCATTTAAAAATTTAAACCAAGTAAAAAGAGCCGCTTATGACTAAAATCATAAAAGATAGGCGGTACAAAAAACTAAACTTAGCCTATACTTTTATATCTAACTTCTGTTTTTGCTCCACTTTTTCCATTAGCTTTAGTATGTCAACTCCATTTTTCTCAAGCTGCATTAGCTCCTTAAGATAGGCGAATTTCTCATCTTTGTTGATGTCATAAGTAGCTAGTTTCTCGCTTCGTCCGATCACTGAGGCATAGACCTTGTTGCCATCAAGTTTATCCGTATTTTGTACATTATAAAGTGAGAGCACGCCCTCTACCACCTCTTTAAAATCCGCCCCGCTCTTCATGCCAGCTTTCATAAGCGTAAGAAATCTATGTCTGCTCTCTTCGTCAGTAAAATTTATATTTTGTAGCGTCTGATACTCGATTGGTGGCTTGTTAGTGCTAGTTAGCATGGAGATAGCCTTTTTGCCTATCGTAATGCTTTCTACACCGACTCTTTCGCCAAGATACTGCCTAAGTGCATAATCAATCCACTTATCTTTAAACTCATCTATGCTTAGGTCTTTATCAAGTATCTCAAATCCTTCCACGTGGCTCTTGTGACCAAGCCCGAGAAGTGTGTTATCAAGTTTTGATGTATACTCTTTTGCAAAGAGATCGACATCTGTTGGATAATATCCTATGATCTCTTCGTGAGCTCTGCCAAAGCCAAGTGCTTTGGTCTGATTGATAAAATTTTTGAGATCATTTATCTCATCTTGGCTGACTTGTTTGTCGTACCCCATGAGCTTGCCCCAGATACTTATCTTGCCATTAGTAGCTATGCCTGAGAGCGAGAAATTGCTAGCAAATGTTAGATTCTCGCTATTTTTTTGAAATTTTATCGTATTTGTTTCATTTAAATTTATTGGCTCACCTCTAGTATCGGTATGACTTTTTCGTTCATCAACCAAACCGCTAGATAAATCATTTAAAGAATTTTTATCTATATTGAATTTAGTATTATTAGCATCAAGCTCTTGTGCTCTACTACTTTGCGAGCCAACATAAAAATTTGTGCCAACTCCATTTACACTACCTATCATCTCAAATCCTTTGAAATTTATAAGATATTTGAAACAAATATCGTCTTAATAAAATAAAATTTTAGTAAAGAGTTCAAAGGTAAAAATTTAAAATATGTGATTTTAGATTAGAAAATTTGCAACTTTTAACTATAAAAAATTTTATGATTTTTTGGTTAATAAATTTGATAGATAATTAAAGAAATTTATAGTTTGAGAAAGCTTTTGGAAGAAGGATTTTATTTTAAAAGTGGTGTAATTTTATATTCAATAAATTAAAAAAGAGAGCCGAAGCTCTCTAATAATTATTCAGCTACTAGCTCTATATAAGCCATCTCTGCTGCGTCGCCTCTGCGAACACGAGTCTTGATGATTCTTGTATAGCCACCATTGCGCTCTTTAAATTTTGGAGCTACTTCAGTAACTAATTTATTTGTTGTTTCTTTATCTTGTAAAGAAGCAAATACTGCTCTATGAGCGTTAGAGTCACCTTTTCTAGCTCTTGTGATCAGCTTTTCAATATAGCTTCTAAGCTCTTTTGCTTTTGGTAAAGTCGTCTCTATCTTTTCGCTTTTGATGATAGCTATCGCCAAATTTTTAAGCAATGCAGATCTATGAGATGACGTTCTACCAAGTTTGCGATATCCGTGTTTATGTCTCATCTATTGTCCTTTTATTCTTTTACACTCATTTGTGCTTTAAGCTCGGTTATTTTCTTTCTTAGTTGCTCTTTGCCATCTTTTAATACATCGGCACCAACTGGATAGCCTATCTCTTCCATAACCGCTTTAATCTCTTCAAGAGATTTTTTACCTAAATTTTTAAGCTCTTTAAGCCCATTTTCATCCATTAATGCAAGCTCGCCGATAAATCTAATATCAGCTTTGTCAAGGCAGTTGAAACTTCTAGCACTTAAATTTAGATCTTCTACGCTAGAAAGTAGCTTTGAAAACTCACCACCTGCGCTTGAGCTAGCAACTGGAGTACTAACATCAATATCTAAAATTCCTTTAAATACTGACATTTGTTGATACATAGCTTCTAAACAATTTTTAAAAGCCTCTATCGGACTAACTTGACCATCAGTTGTTATAGTAAATACAATCTTTTCATAGTCTGGGTCATCCTCAACCAAGACATTTTGTATATCATAAACTGCTTTTTTAACAGGTGTAAAAAAAGCATCAAGTGCGATATAGTCGTCTTCAATCTCTTCTCTGATCTCTTCACTAGGAACATATCCGATACCTTTTTGAATGATAACTGAAAAATTTAACTCAGCATCTTCGTTTATTGTAGCAAGGTATGCGTCTGGGTTAACGATCTCAACTAGATCATTATTTAGATCAGCCCCAGTTATCTCTTTTGGTCCTTTAAAGCTATACTCTATAACTTCGCGCTCACTGGTACTTTTTAATTTAAATCTGATCTTTTTCAAATTTATAATAAAAAAAGCTACGTCTTCTAGCATACCACGCATACTATCAAATTCATGGCTAACGCCTTTTATCTTTACACCAATAGGAGCAAAACCTACTGTGCTTGTGTAAAGAAGACGACGCAATGGGTGAGCCAAGGTAACAGCATAACCCGCCTCAAAAGGATATGCTGTAATGTTAGCAACATTTTCACTAACACTTTTAACTTCAATTTCAGTTGGCATATAAGCTGATGTAGTAATCTTTCTCATCTTTATACCCTCTATTATTTTGAATAAAGCTCTACTATAAATCTTTCCTCAACAGGAATGATAACCTCTTCTCTTTCTGGATTTCTAGTGAAAATTCCAAATTTTTTCTCTTTTTCAACATCTACCCAAGCAACAATACCAGTTTGCGCTGTAAGATCTATTGCACGAACAATTTGTGGATTGTTCTTAGATTTTTCAACAATCTCTACTTTTGCACCTGGCTCAACTCTGTAAGATGGTATATCTACTCTTTTGCCATTTACTAAAATATGTCCATGAGTTACTAGCTGGCGAGCAAAACGACGAGTTGTTGCAAAGCCCATTCTGTAAACAACATTATCTAGTCTTTGCTCTAGTAGTTGAACCAAAAGAGCACCAGTGTTGCCCTCGCGGCGTGCTGCTTCTTGAAATAATCTTCTAAATTGTTTCTCTGAAACACCGTACATAAATTTAGCTTTTTGTTTCTCGCGAAGTTGTAAGCCATATTCGCTTATTTTTGCTCTTCTTTGTCCATGTTGTCCTGGTGCATAAGGTCTTTTTTCAAAAGCACTTTTACCAGCAAGTCTTCTTTCGCCCTTTAACGCAAGAGACACACCAAGACGTCTTTCTAATTTTTCAACAGGTCCTGTATATCTAGCCATAATAATTTCTCCTATTTTTCTCTAATTATACGCGGCGGCGTTTTGGCGGTCTACAACCATTGTGTGGTAAAGGTGTAATGTCTTTAAAGAAAGATACTTTAATTCCTTCAACAGTTCCTACACTTTTAACAGCCGTTTCACGTCCGCTACCTGGACCTTGAACCTTAACACCAACTTCTTTTATACCATGCTCTTTTGCTTTATTTAGAGCATCTTCAACTGCCTGTTGAGCTGCATAAGGAGTTGATTTTTTACTACCTTTAAAGCCTAAGCCACCTGCACTACTCCATGCAATAGCATTTCCCATTTCATCAGTTACAGTTACCATAGTATTGTTAAATGTTGCACTGATATAAACGATACCTTTGGCTATACTTTTTCTAACTACTTTTTTCTTAACAATTTTTCTTTTCGCCATTTATTATCCTTTAACCCTTGCCTTACTTAGTAGCTGCACCGACAGTTTTACGTCTGCCTTTTCTGGTTCTAGCATTAGTTTTAGTCTTTTGACCACGAACAGGAAGACCCTTTCTATGGCGAAGACCTCTATAACTTCCAAGATCCATAAGAGCTTTGATATCCATAGCAACTTGTTTTCTCAAGTCACCCTCAACGACGTGATGCTCTTGAATTTCTTTACGGATAGCTGCTGCTTCATCTTCACTAAGCTCATAGACTCTCTTGTCATAAGAAATTCCAGCTGCGTCAAGAATTTGACGAGATTTGTAAAGACCTATACCATATATATAAGTCAAACCATACTCTATTCTCTTTTTGTTTGGTAAATCTACACCTGCAATACGTGCCATGCCTTATCCTTGTCTTTGTTTATGTTTTGGATTTTCGCAGATAACACGAATTATGCCACTACGTTTGACAATTTTACATTTGTCACACATCTTCTTTACAGAAGGACGAACTTTCATTTTAGTCTCCTAAAAATTTATTCCACTTTTTTAGGGGCTGCATCAGGTCTAAAGAAAGAATTTAAACCAACTATTTTCAAAATAAGTGGGGAACTTTGAAAATAATTCTTCATACAGCTTTTCGCAAAGCTTGGATTTTATCCAAAACCAGCTTTAAATTTACTTAGCATATTTGCCACAAAGTCAAATTTACTTATATCTATAAGTGATCCTGCCCTTGTCTAGGCTATATGGCGTAAGTTCTACTTTTACACGGTCGCCAGGCATTATCTTTATATAATGCATTCTCATTTTTCCAGCGATATGACATAAAATTATATGTTTGTTGTCAAGCTCAACTTTAAAAGTTGCATTTGGCAGTGCTTCAACAACATTTCCATCAATCTCAATGACATCGTCTTTTGCCACAAACTCTCCTTTCTTTAAATTTTTGCCATAAATTTTACGCTTGGCTTAAAATTTCGGCTTTGCCATTAACTATCGCCATGCAATGCTCATAATGGCTGGTTCTTAAACCATCTTTTGAGGTTACTTTCCAGTTATCGCTTCCTAAAACTGGCGTGCCGTCTTTTTGGCAGATCATTGGCTCTATACAAAATACCATTCCTTCTTTTATCTTTGGTCCAGCTTTTGGGTTATGCCCCTCAAGATAGTTTGGAATTTCTGGCTCTTCGTGTGGCCTTTTTCCTATACCGTGACCGCAATATCCACGTAAAGGCACATAACCTCTACCAAGAATAAATTTCTCAAGCTCATAGCAAATTTCTTTAAAATGCATACCAGCTCTTATATAGTCAATCGCAAAATATAGTGCATCTTTTGAGCAAGCGATCAAAGTCTCGTCTTCTTTTGAAATTTTACCAACTCCAAATGTCCTAGCCGAATCACCAAAATAACCATCTAAATTTGAGCCGATATCAACGCTAACGATATCACCCTCTTTTAGTTTGTATTCATTTGGGATTCCGTGGATCACCACTTCATTGACGCTTATGCAAGCTGCATTTGGAAAGCCATAAAGACCTTTAAAAGCAGGTTTTGCCCCAGCAGCCCTTATCATATCTTCACAAATTTTATCTATCTCAAGAAGGGAAATTCCAGGCTTTATAATCGTAGAAATGTGATCAAGAGTTCGAGCGACGATCTTGTTCGCCGCTCTCATTTTCTCTATCTCAACCGGTCTTTTTAGCGTGATAGCCATTTTATAGACCTACTGCACTTAGAGTTTGGTATTTGTTTGTATAAGACTGAGCTTCTATACGCCTCATAGTATCCAGAGCGACAGATACCACGATAAGTACTGACGTGCCACCAAAATAAAATGGTACACCCATAGTTTTTACAAGTACCCATGGTAAGGTTGAGATGATGCCTAGATATAAAGCACCGCCCAAAGTTAGCCTGCCAGCTACTTCATTTAGATAACTAGCTGTACTCTCGCCTGGTCTAACACCTGGGATAAATCCGCCTTGTTTCTTTAAATTTTCACTTATATCTTTTGTGTTAAATACGATCGATGCATAGAAAAACGCAAAGAAGATGATAAATAAAAATGTTAAAACGTTAAACATATAGCCATTTGGACTTAAAAAGTCGTTGATAGCTTGGATGATCGGATTTGTACTAGCTTGTAAAATAGTACTAGGAAACATCAAAATCGCACTAGCAAATATCGGTGGAATAACACCGCTCAAATTTACTTTGATCGGTATATAGTTCATTATACGTTTGTTTTGATTTTCCATTATCACTTTTCTTGAGTAAGAAATAGGGATACGCCTTTCGCCCATCTCGACAAATATAATAGCACCAATAGTAGCTAATATAATCACCAAAATAGCGATAACTGTTAGGAAATTCATCTCAGAAGTATTTACCAAATTTACAGTTCCACCGATCGCACTAGGTATACCAGAGACGATACCAGCAAAGATGATAAGACTTATGCCGTTGCCTATACCACGTTGTGTTATTTGCTCACCTATCCACATAAGTAGCATAGTTCCAGTTAGCATAGATACAGCAGAGATCGCGATAAATAAATTTATATCTATCATGATAGCTTGTTCGCCACCGCGTCCACTTAAACTTTGAAGTCCGATAGAAACACCGATTGATTGCACAAGAGTGATGACGATAGTTGCATAGCGTATAATTTGCATATATTTTTGCATACCGTCACGCTCTTTTTTCATCTGGCCTAATTTTGGAAATGTTGCTGCTAAAAGCTCCATAATGATCGAAGCTGTAATGTAAGGCATGATACCTAAAGAGATAATACTTAAACGCTCAGCAGCCTTACCACTAAACATATTAAATAAGCCCAAGGCATTGCTATTGTTTGAATTAAAAAATTCTTTAATTACGTCGACATTAACACCAGGAACTGGCACATAAGCCAGTATCCTGTATGCGAACAAAAATGCCAACGTGATTAAAATCTTGTTGGTCAGTGTTTTATCCATTATTTTGTTCCGCTAACGCTAACGTTCTCGTCTTTGATCTTAGAAGCAAGAGCTTTTGCACTTGCACCGATTAGTTTTATCTTAGTAACGCTCTTTGAAATTTTATGAACGCTAGCTATTGTTGCTATTGAAATTTCAGCAAGCTCTTTTATAGCTGCAATTTTCTCGACATTAATAACATAAGGTTTTTCAAATTTAGAAGTAAAACCTACTTTTGGAAGACGTCTTTGAAGTGGTTGCTGTCCGCCCTCAAAACCTCTTTTCTCATTGTAGCCTTTTCTTGCTCTTTGACCTTTATTACCTTTGCCAGCAGTTTTGCCATTGCCACTGCCTTGGCCACGACCTATTCTTTTGGTTGCATGAGTTGAACCTGCAGCAGGTGTTAATTTTTCTAATGCCATCTTAACTCCTTTCTCTTAGCTTTTTAGCAAACTAAGTGCTTTTATAGTAGCACGAACGACGTTTGCTGAGTTGTTTGAGCCAAGTGATTTAGTAAGGATATCCTTAATACCTGCAAGCTCGATAATAGGACGTGCACTACCACCAGCGATAACACCAGTACCCTCGCTAGCTGGGCGAAGTAGCATTCTACTTGCGTTATATTTTACCTCTACATCATGAGGGATAGTTGTGCCTTTGATCTTAACGTGGATAATATTTTTAAATGCGTCGTCAATCGCTTTTCTCATCGCATCTGGTACCTCTTTAGCTTTACCATAACCAAAGCCAACTAGACCATTTCTATTACCAACAACAACTAAAGCTGTAAATCTAAATCTACGGCCACCTTTAACAACCTTTGTAACCCGACCGATATCGACGATTACTTCTTCAAATTCTTCTCTATTATATTTTTCCATCGATTTTCCTTTGGGTTATAGCTTGATGCCATTTTCTCTTAAAGCTTCAGCAAATGCTGCGATAACGCCATGATACAAATAACCATTTCTATCAAAAACTGCAACATCTATCTTCTTATCTTTTAAAGCCTTAGCAAATTCTTTAGCTAAAGTGACCGCACCTTCTTTATTTGCTTTTATGCCTATCTTTCTGCCATCAACCGCAGCTAGTGTAGTAGCTGTAACGTCATCAATTGCTTGAACATAAAGAGTTCTGTTTGATTTGAAAATAGAAACTCTTGGACAAGTTGCAACACCAGAAATTTTACCTCTGATTCTTCTTTTTCTCTTAATTCTAAGAGCGATTTTTCTTTTTAGTACTTTTGCTGTCATTTACCGCTCCTTACTTCTTAGATGTCTTGCCCGCTTTGCGGATGATGCGTTCTTCTAGATATTTAACGCCTTTGCCTTTGTATGGCTCAGGTGGTCTAAATCCTCTAACTTGAGCAGCCACTTGACCTACTACTTGTTTGTCATCGCCTTTGATAGTAATAACGTTTTTCTCAACACTAGCTTCAACGCCTGCTGGTAGCTCATAGTTGATAAGGTGTGAAAAACCAAGAGAAAGCTCTAGAATTTTACCTTTTGCAGCTGCTTTGTAACCAACGCCGTTGATCTCAAGCTGGCGAGTAAATCCCGCAGTGATACCAGTTACGATGTTATTAGCAAGTGCTCTATATGTTCCCCAGTAAGCTCTACTTTGGCGATCTTCGCCTTTTGGAGCAAAAACTATATGACCATTTTCTATCTTAACATCAACATGACCTTTTGTGTCAAGCTCTTTTATATGATTGCCCTTTTTAAATTTTAGGACATTATTTTCAACGCTAACGTCTACACCACTTGGGATAGCGATAGGCTGTTTTCCAATACGTGACATTTTTTTCCTTTACTTGTCTAGGGTGTTCCTACATTTACGAATAAACACCACAATGCCGTAAATTTTATCGTCAAATTTGACGAAACCTTCATTTGAATTTCTAAATTTAGCTTTGGCAAAATCTAAAATTTTACCAAGCTAAAAATTTAACCTTAAAATCATAAGGTTAAATAGCGTTTAATGCAGTTTATTACCAAACCGTACAAAGAACTTCGCCGCCAACGCCAGCTTTACTTGCTTCAATACCGCTCATAACGCCTTTGCTTGTGCTAACAATAACTGTTCCGTAACCATTTTTAAAACGCTTAATGTCGTCTTTCCCTTGATAAACACGGCGACCAGGTTTTGAAACCCTTTTAAGCTCGTTTATAACGCTTCTACCGTACTCGTCATACTTTAAAACTACATTTATAAATTTCTTGTTACCTTCTTCGATAACGTTGTAGCTCTCCACATAGCCTTTTGCTGCAAGGATAGAAAGAGTAGCCTCAACAACCTTAGAATGAAGCAATTTCGTAGTTTCAAGCTTTCTCATACTTGCATTTCTAATGCGTGTTAATCCATCTGATATTAAATCGTTTAACATTTCTCTTCCTTACCAACTTGCTTTTTTAAGACCAGGTATTAGGCCTTCGTTAGCCATTTTTCTTAGGCAAACACGGCAAATTCCAAAATCTTTATAAACAGAGTGCGGACGACCGCAAATTTGGCATCTAGTATAGCCACGAACCGCAAATTTTGGTTTGCGTGCAGCTTTTGCTATCATTGATTTCTTTGCCATTTTACTTTCCTTTTGCAAACGGCACACCAAATAGCTCTAGCAATTTGAATGCCTCTTTATCATTTTTAGCCGTAGTAGCAATCGTAATATTCATACCATGAGTTCGTAAAATTTTATCATACTCAACCTCTGGAAACATTAGCTGCTCGCTAAGACCGAAGTTATAGTTTCCACGTCCATCAAAGCCATTTTTTGGAAGACCACGGAAGTCTTTAACTCTTGGGAGAGCAACGCTGATTAGCTTATCTAAGAAAGCATACATTTGCTCTTTTCTCAAAGTTACTTTGATACCAACAGGGAAACCTTCGCGAACTTTAAAGCCAGCAACTGATTTTTTAGCATCAGTGATAACTGCTTTTTGTCCAGCGATAAGTGAAATGGTATCAGCCATATTTTGAAGCACTTTCTGATCTTTAGCAGAGTCTCCAGCGCCTACACTGATCACAATTTTCTCGAGTGCAGGGATAAGCATTGGATTTTTGATGTCAAATTCTTTTACGAGAGCTGGCTTGATAGTTTCGTTAAATTTATCTTTTAATCTACTCATATCTCTTATCCTTCAACTTTCGCGACATTTGATATGTCAATTGGCATCTCTTTATTTACGTGACCACCATTTGGAGTTTTTTCGCTTGGTTTGATAGCTTTTTTAGCTATTTTGCATCCCTCAACTATAACCTGACCTTTTTTTGCAAGAACTGCTAAAATTTTACCAGTTTTGCCTTTATCGTCACCAGCGATGATCTTAACGGTATCGCCTTTTTTGACTTTAAATTTTACATTAGCCATTATAAAACCTCCGGAGCTAGCGAAACAATCTTCATAAAGTTAGCATATCTAACTTCACGTCCAACTGGTCCAAAAATACGAGTGCCGACTGGCTCTTTTTTACTATCAAGTATAACAGCTGCATTCTCGTCAAAGCGGATTAGCGAACCATTATCTCTTTGAACCTCTTTTTTAGTTCTTACAACAACAGCTTTTACAACTTGTCCTTTTTTGATCTTACCATTTGGAAGAGCTTTTTTAACAGAGCAAACTATGATATCGCCAAGTGTAGCGTATCTTCTTTTGCTGCCGCCAAGAACTTTTATACACATTAACTCTTTTGCACCACTATTATCAGCAACTGCAAGTCTTGTAAAACTTTGAATCATTACTCAACTCCCTTTGCCAATACAGCTTTTAAGCGAAAATTCTTGCGAGCTGAAAGTGGTCTGCACTCGATCGCAACAACCGTATCGCCTGATCTTGTCTCATTTTTCTCATCGTGAACTAAATATTTTTTAAAGCGTTTTACAAATTTATGGTATCTTGGATGCATAACGCGTCTTTCTACCAAAATAGTAGCTGTTTTATCTCCAGCTTTTTGTAAAACAACACCTTGAATTTCTCTTTTTAATGCCATTTTACGCCCCTTGTCTTGTTGCACTAATTGCAGTGTTGATCT
The DNA here is from genome assembly GCF_015679985.1 of Campylobacter concisus. Classification (NCBI taxonomy): domain Bacteria; kingdom Pseudomonadati; phylum Campylobacterota; class Epsilonproteobacteria; order Campylobacterales; family Campylobacteraceae; genus Campylobacter; species Campylobacter concisus. The sequence goes on from NZ_CP049239.1 coordinate 1,699,482, forward strand.
GAGCTATCTCTTTGCGAACAGCACTAATCTCATTAGGGTTGCTTAACTGCATAGTTTTTAGCTTTTGTCTTAAAGTAAATAAAAGCACCTTTTTCTCTTTTAGCAACGCGTTTAATTCTGCAACGCTCTTATCTTTTAACTCAGTATATTTCATTTTCACTCTCTCGCGTTACAAATTTTGATTTGAAAGGAAGTTTGTGTAAAGCCAAAGTTAGAGCTTCACGAGCTAGCTCTTCGCTAACACCAGCCATTTCAAATATTATACGACCAGGTTTGATATTCATAACCCACTCTTCAACTCCAGCCTTACCTTTACCCATACGAGTTTGTAGAGGTTTTTTAGTAAGTGGCTTATCAGGGAAAACCCTAATCCAAATTTTAGCCTGTCTTTTTACGTGACGAGTTAGAGCTTGACGAGCAGCTTCTATTTGGCGAGAATTTATTCTACCAGCTTCAACAGCCTTAAGTGCAAATTCGCCAGTTGCTAAAGATGCTCCACGAGTCGCATAACCACGGTTGCGACCTTTCATTTGCTTACGAAATTTCGTTCTTTTAGGCATCAACATAATTATTTACCTCTTCTTGCTCTACGTGTTTTTTTAGGTGCTTCTTCTTCAGTTTTCTCAGGTTGAACACCCTTTTGAAGAACCTCACCTTTAAAAATCCATACTTTAATACCTATGTTTCCATAAGTCGTATGAGCCTCAGCTACACCGTAATCGATCTTTGCTCTAAGAGTATGAAGCGGAACGCGGCCTTCTAGATACCACTCGGTTCTTGCCATCTCAGCGCCACCTAAACGACCAGCAACTGAAATTTTGATACCTTTAGCACCTGATTTTTGAGCGCCTTGGATAACTTTTTTCATAGCACGTCTAAATGCGACACGCTTTTCAAGTTGCATAGCTACGTTTTCAGCAGCAAGTTGAGCTGAAGCTTGAGCTTTTCTTTCTTCTTTGATATTTACATTTACTTCTTTGCCGATAAGTTTGCTAACTTCGTTCTTTAGGTTTTCAACATCTTGACCTTTTTTGCCAATGATGATACCAGGACGAGCTGCAACTACGGTTACACGAAGTTTTTTAGCCGTTCTTTCGATTAGAATTTGGCTAATTCCTGCATAGTAAAGTTTTTTCTTTAAAAATGCACGAATTTTGTAATCTTCACCGATATTTTCAGGAAGACTTTGTTTGGTTGGAAACCATCTAGATTCCCAGTTGCGGTTAATTCCTAGTCTAAGACCTATTGGATTTACTTTTTGTCCCATATTATGCTTCCTTCTTTTCAGGTTTAGATACTTCTACCATTACATGAGAAGTAGGTTTGCGAATTTTGCTCGCTGTTCCTCTTGCTCTTGGTCTAAATCTCTTTAATACAGGACCAGCGTCAACGCGGCAACTAGTTACTACAACCTCTTCTGGCTCAAATCCGCCATTTGCTACTGCTGAGCTAATAGCGTTTGCTATAAATTTAGCACCACGATTTGGCATAAACTGCAAGCTTGCAAGTGCTAGCTCGGCATTCATGCCTTGAACTTCTCTTGCTATAAGTCTTGCTTTTGTAGGAGAAAGTCTTACGAATTTTATAATTGCTCTACTCATATCATTTCCCCTTACTTGCCGATTTTCTTTTGCACTGAGCCTTTGTGACCCTTAAATGTGCGTGTTGGAGCAAATTCGCCAAGTTTATAGCCTATATGATTTTCTGTAACATATACAGGAATAAAGCTCTTGCCATTATGAACGTTAAATGTTAGTCCAATCATTTCAGGTACAATCGTGCTACGTCTTGACCAAGTCTTGATTGGTTTGTTATCGTTTGCATTTTTTGCGGCAATAACTTTTTTCATTACATGATCATCTACGAAAGGACCTTTTTTGAGTGATCTTGCCATCTCTATTTTCCTTTCCTTCTTGAAATTATAAGCTTATCGCTAGCTTTTTTACGGCGAGTCTTAGCACCTTTAGTTGGTTTACCCCATGGAGTAACTGGGTGACGGCCTGAATTTTTCTTACCTTCACCACCACCGTGTGGGTGATCAACTGGGTTCATAGCAGAACCACGTGTTTGTGGGCGGATACCGCGGTGGCGATTACGTCCAGCTTTACCGATAGTGATGTTAGCCCAGTCTTCGTTGCCAACTACACCGATACTTGCCATACACTCAGCTAGTACTTGTCTCATCTCGCCACTTGGCATTCTTAAGATAACGTACTTCTCTTCTTTACCCATTAGCTGAGCATAACCGCCAGCTGAACGAGCTATCTGAGCGCCTTTGCCAGGTTTTAGCTCTACGTTATGAACGATAGTACCAACTGGGATAAATCTTAGTTTCATAGCGTTGCCTGGTTTAATATCTAGTGAGCCCTCATCGATAGATGCGATAACGTCGCCAACATTTAGGCCATTTGGTCTAATGATATAGCGCTTTTCGCCATCTTTATAAGCTATAAGAGCGATACGGCAGTTTCTGTTTGGATCGTATTCGATCGCTTCAACTTTACCTTCTATACCAAATTTGCGACGTTTAAAGTCAATTATACGATAAAGTTTTTTTGCACCTGCTTCTTTATGTCTTGAAGTTATACGACCATTGTTATTTCTACCGCCAGATGCAGGTATTTTAACAAGCAAGCTTCTAACGCTTGGTTTAGCTGTTATATCTTCAGAGCTTAGTCCAGTCATATATCTGCGACTAGGTGTATATGGTTTATATGATTTTATAGCCATCTTACGCCTCCGTATTTTCTAGGCTTACGCCTTCAGGTAACTTAACGTAGAATTTTTTTATCTCGTCACGCTGACCTGCTCTTCCTCTAAAACGCTTAACTTTGCCGCTAATTCTAAGTGAATTTACGCGAACAGGCGTTACTCCAAAATACTCTTGTAAAACCGCTTTTAAGCTGTTTTTTGTAACTCTTGGTGAAGTTTGGATAACAACAACGCCTTGTTCTTGAAGGCCTAGAGTTTTTTCTGTATAAATAATTGTTTTGATATCAGTTATATCCGCCATTTTAGCCCTCTTTTGTTATAGTTTTTAGTGCAGCTTTTTCAATGATAACCGAACTAAATGTAGAGACAAGATAAGCATTTACCTCATTTGCATCTACTACATAGCAGTTTGCTAAATTTCTAAAAGCAAATAGTGTTTTATCGTCTAGTAAATCTTTAACGATAAGTGCGTCTTTTACTTTTAAATTTTTGATGATATTAGCTGCATCTTTTGTCTTTCCAGACTCGATTGAGATGCTATCTACTGCGAAAATTTTACCATCTTGTGCTTTTACTGCCAAAGCGTACTCAAGAGCTAGTCTTTTTTGTTTTTTATTGACTTTTTGAAAATAGTTTTTCTCGTTTGTTGGACCAAATGCAACTGCACCGCCTACCCAAACGTTAGTTCTAGTTGAACCCGCTCTTGCACCACCACGTCCTTTTTGTCTCCATGGTTTTTTACCACCACCGCTTACAAAAGCACGGCTTTTAGTATGAGCCGAATTTGCTCTTATACCAGCAAGGTAAGATTTTACATAAAGATATAGGTTGTGCGGATTTACTTCAGCGTAGCTTGCAGGAAGCTCTAACTCGCCTGAATTTTCAAATTTATCGTTTAATACGTGAATTTTACTCATTTTACAATCCTTATTTTACCCATTGCACCATTGTGACCAGGAACGCAACCTTTTACAACTACGATGCCATTTTGAGCGTCAAAGCTTATTAGCTCGTTTTTAACAGTAACTTTCTCATTGCCCATGTGTCCTGCCATTTTCATACCTGGTTGAACACGACCTGGCCATTCGCAGTTACCAATTGAACCGTGGCGTCTGTGGAAACGTGAGCCGTGGCTTTTTGGACCACCGCCAAAACCATGTCTTTTTACCACACCTTGGTAGCCTCTACCTTTTGAGTTAAAGCTAACTTTTAAAATTTTAGCCTCGTTTAATGGTGTAAAGTCTAGGTTTCCAACTTCGCTATTAGCTACTTCAAGCGTAGCAAATTTGTTAAATTCTGCAGTCAGATTGTATTTCTTTTGCTGACCAGCGATAGCTTTGTTGTTTGCTTTAGTGTGGGCATACGCTACGATAGCACGTTTGTTTTCGTCGATCTCACATACTTTAGCCTCAACTAGCTTAAGTAGTGTAACTGGCGTACTCTTCGTGGCAATCGTTCTACTCATGCCTATTTTTTCTACAATATATTCCATACTCTTATCCTTTTGTCCGCTTATTTCATCGCACGAACTTCGACATTAACTTCTGGAGCTAGGTCGAGTTTTGTTAGGCTATCTACAGTTTCTGGAGTAGCAGCTACGATGTCAAGCATACGAGCGTGTATTCTCATCTCAAACTGCTCACGTGAGTCTTTGTTGATGTGTGGAGATTTTAAGACTGTATAGCGTTTGATCTTTGTAGGCATTGGTACCGGGCCACGAACGTCGGCACCTGTTCGTTTGACAGCTTCTACGATTGCTGCAACAGTGCGGTCTAGAACTCTATGGTCGTAAGCTTTTAGCTTTAACCTGATTCTTTCCATGTATTTTCCTTTAAAAAGAACTTGTCGCAAACTCGCGACCTCTTTACATCAAAATAACTCGCATAGGATCAAGCGATCGTACGAGCAAAGACGCTTGTCTTTTCGTAAAGAGAACGCGATTTTACAAAAAAGCTATTATAGTTGTCAAGAAAAACGTTATTTTTTGATGAATTTTGATTAATTATTTCCTTTTAATAAGGAAGATATAAAATTTAAAAAGATAAGATTCCAAGAAATTAAAATTTTAAAGAGAAAAGATGCCGATCTTTAATTCAAAATTCTTACTAACCCAAGAACAAGACGAGGAGAAGCTTAAAAAGCATTATATAAATTTGCAAATGTATCAGGCAAAAGCTAGCGACATTAAGAGCTTCAAAGAAGAGAAATTTCAAACGCAGTTTCTAAAAGATATCTTTGAAAACTGCCTTGGCTACACTTTGGACACTACTAATCCTACAAATTTCAATCTTGAGCGTGAGAAAAAGAACGAAACTGACGGCAAAAAGGCAGACGGGGCGATACTGATAAATAGCGAAGTTAGATGCGTGATCGAGCTAAAAGATCAGACTACACAGCATCTTGATAAAACTCCATCCAACCACGAGCTTAGCCCAGTAGATCAAGCCTTTCGCTATTTTATCTCGCATGAAAATGCCAAATATGTCGTTGTTTCAAATTTTAATGAACTGCGTTTTTACATCGGCAATAAAACAACATTTGAAAAATTTGACCTTTTTACAGCAAGCTTTGACGAGTTTAAAAGACTTCATTTGCTGCTTAGCTTTGAGAGCATTAGCACAGATCTGCCGCTAAAGCTAAAAGAGAAATTTGCCACTCACGAGCGTGAAATTTCAAATAAATTTTATAAAGACTTTAGCGCATTTAGGCTCACTCTTTTTAAAAATATTTGCAAAAACAATGCTAGTATTGATAAAAATAGGCTTTTAAGCCTGACTCAAAAACTATGTGATAGGTTTGTCTTTATACTATTTGCCGAAGACCGCGGATTACTAAGACTTCGCACGATAGCCGAGATAAAAGATAAATTTCAAAACCAAGTTACTGAGCTAAGCTTTTATGACTTTTACAAAATTTACTTTAAAGCCATTGATGAAGGCAGTGAACGTCTTGATATCAAACGCTACAATGGCGGACTTTTTGCCACAGATACTGAGCTTGATGCACTAAAGATAGACGATAGCGTGCTTGAAGCGCAGTTTTTAAGCGACTATGACTTTTTAAGCGACATCGGTGTAAATATCCTAGGACATATCTTTGAAAGCTCACTAAACGACCTTGAAGAGCTAAATGCGCAAATAAATGGTAATGAATTTGATGCCAAACAGAGCAAACGTAAAAAAAATGGCATATTTTATACGCCAGAGTTTATAACAGAATTTATAATTGAGAATTCGCTTGGTACGCTTTGTAAAGCCAAAAAAGATCAGCTAGGGCTTGATCTAAATGAGCTATTAGCACCAAAAAATCCCAAAAAATTAACCAAAGCAGAAAGTGAGATCAAAGACAAAATTTATACTTACCGCGAGTGGCTCTTATCTCTTAAGATACTTGATCCAGCTTGTGGCTCTGGTGCGTTTTTAAACCAAGCTTTAGAATTTCTAATTGCCGAGCATGGCGCATTAGACACTTACCGCAAAGTATATGAGGGTGAAGGCTTGGGACTTTACGATATAGAAAGCACTATTTTGGAAAATAACCTTTACGGCGTAGATATAAATGCCGATGCAGTCGAGATTGCCAGACTATCTCTTTGGCTCCGCACAGCTGCAAAGGGACGAGTTTTAACAGATCTTAGTAAAAATTTGATAGCAGCAAACTCGCTTTTAGAATTTCCTTTTGACTTTAAATTTGATGTCGTTATCGGCAATCCTCCCTATGTTAGACAAGAGGCGATAAAAGAGCAAAAGCCAGCTCTACAAAAATATAAAGTTTATAGCGGCACGGCTGATTTGTTTGTCTATTTTTATGAGCTTGGCATTACGCATCTAAAAGAAAATGGGCTTTTAGGTTTTATATGTTCAAATAAATTTTTCCGTGCCAGCTATGGTGAAAATTTGCGTAAATTTATACTAGAAAACACGCAAATAACACATATTATCGATTTTGCTGGGGTTAAAGTTTTTGAAGACGCGAGCGTAGATAGTGCGGTTACTATTTTTAGAAAAATAAGAGCTGGTGAAAATTCAAAATTTGATTTCCTAGCTTCAAGCACCATAAATTTAAAAACGCAAAAATTTATCCAAATACCACAATCCACACTAAGCGAAACAAATTTCACTTTCCTAGATAGTAGCAAATTTGAACTAAAAAGCAAGATCGAAAAAGTCGCAAAGCCATTAAAAGATTGGGGTGTAAATATTAATTATGGTGTTAAAACTGGACTAAACGAAGCTTTCATTATTGATAGTGACACCCGTGATAAAATTTTAAATAACTGCGTTGGAGAAGAAAGAGAACAGACGCAAAAGCTCATTAGGCCGATCTTACGAGGTCAAGATATAAAGCGTTATGACTATGAGTGGGCTGGGCTGTGGCTCATAAATATCCATAATGGATATGGCACCGAGCCTCGCATCAATATAGATAATTTTCCTAAACTAAAACTATATCTTGAGAAATTTGAACCAAAACTTTCCAATCGTTCTGATAAAGGAGCCACTCCTTATAATCTGCGAAACTGCGCATATCTGGAGGAATTCGAAAAAGAGAAAATTTTATGTGCCAGAATGGTGCAAAGCCCTAAATTTGCTTACGATATAAATAATAATATTCCAGACAATACTGCATATTGCATAACTGGCGAAAATCTAAAATTTTTATTAGCCTTTTTAAATTCAACAGCTGTTTATAAAATTTTCAACTTTTTCTATGCTGGAGGCGGACTTGAAGGCGAAATAAAAATAAATCGATTAGAAATTTTACCTATCCCACAAATCACGCCACAAAATGAAAATTTAGCAAACGAGATAATAAATTTGGTCGATGAAATTTTAAAAGCCAATGAAAAAATCAAGCTTTACGAGAAGCACATGCCTACTTTAAGCCTTGATGAAAAGCTAAAAGCCAAAGAAAATATCGACACGCTAAACGACAAAATCAAGGCAAGTGACGAAAAAATAGACAAACTTGTTTTTGAGCTTTATGAACTAACAAGCGATGAGATCGCGCTTATAACAAGGGGGGGGGGGGAATTGACGGTATAGTAAAAATTTACATATACATCTTACAAAGGGGAGAAAATGAACCAATTAGAGCTTTATTACAATCAGCCGCTTAAATCAAGTAAATTTATCCCCAGAAAATACGAAATCATCTCGCCAAAAACGCTTATAATAGGCGCCATTTCAAGTGGCAAAACAGCCCTTGTTTATGAGTTCTTGAGCCATTATAAAAGTGAGGAGAGACTTTATGTAAATTTAGACGATCTAAGGATAGACAGAGCTTTACTTTTAGCAAATCTAAAAGATTTTTTAGAAAAAAATGCCCAGATAAAGGTGCTCGCAGTTGAAAATTTACAAGCTGCTGACCTTGCAAATTTAGGCTTTTTAAAGGGCGCAACACTTGAAAATATCATCCTTACAAGCAAGGAATTTTCACTCACGATTGACGGCTTTGCTCGCATAAATTTAAACTATCTCGACTACGAGGAATTTATACTATTTTTTAAGAAAAATTTGGACCAAGACATGCTTTTTAGCTACTTTTTGGCTCACGGCAACGAGATAGCAAGTGCTTTTTTGGACTCGAGTGAGGTCACAGCGCACTTGCAGCAGCTCTTAAAAGCAAATTTAAGCGAGCAAAGCATTGCGATTTTAAAAGAATGCGCTCCAAAATGCCACGATGTGCTTAGTACTTTTGGTATCTACAAAAACCTAAAAGAGCAGATGAAAATTTCAAAAGATAGTGTCTATAACGCAGTAACCAGCCTTAATGAAAATGGTTTTATAGAATTAGTGCCAAATTTAGATGAGAGCAGCACGAGCAAAAAGCTCTACTTTACAAATTTTGCACTTCGTAACGCTTTATATCTAAAAAAGGATTTTTTAGCTGTCTTTGCAAATGTCGTTTTTTGCGAATTGCTTAAATTTAAAGATGAAATTTACTACACAAAAGAGGTTGATTTCTTCCTTAATAAAAGGAAGATCGCGATCATCTGTGTGCCGTTTTCTGCGCCAGAGATTATCTTTTTAAAATTTAAAAAACTCCACGCAAGCTTAAAAGAGCTAGGCGTTAGTAAGCTTCAGATAATCAGCGTCGCAAACCAAGCTGAGCTTAGCTTTGAGGGCATAAAATGCGAAATTTTGCCATTTTCTAGGTGGAGTCTAGGTTTATAAATTTAAACCTTTATTTGATTATTGTTTTAAAAGCTTAAAGTAAAGAAGCTATAATCAAAAAAACTATAAAGGACGGATATGAGAGCATTTTTTGGGATTTTTATACTTATAGTAAGCCTATTTGGCTATGAGATAAATCACGAAAACTGGGCAAAATTTTATAAATTTATTGGCGAGGCAAATGGTATAAAATTTGAAGTTTATATGAACTATTTTAAAGATGAATTTGAAAATTTTAAGCAAAGCAAGAGCTTTAAAGTGCCGGCCAAGATAAGCGGACATATCTTTTTTGATGGTACAAAATATGACTACGAAAAAGGCTCTTTTGAGCAAAATAGCAGTGAAATTTCATCGCTAAATGCTGTATCTGATAAGATAAATTTAGACGTTAAAAATGAAAATGGCGAGCTAAAGGGCAAAATAATCGTTAAAAACAAAGCCTATAATGCGACTATCAAAAAAGAAAAAGAGTATGAAATGCTAAATATTGGCATCCAAATGACCGAAGCAAATGGCACGAGATACGAAGCTATAATTAACGACATATTTGCCAAAGAATCGGCTAAAAAAAATAAAAATAAATTACTCTCGACACTTTATGACCTAAAAAGTGAGCGTAAAAAATGGCCAAATAACCAATTTGAAAGCCTAGATAACATCTACTATATAAATGACAAAATAAAAAGCATCTGCACCTATAAAAATAACAAAACTAGTTGCGATGTCGTCTTGCTTAAAACCAACAAAAAGCTAAAGTTAAAGCAGATTTTTAAAGATATAAACGACCCTCATCTAAAAGCAATCCTCGCAACAGCAGGCGTTAGCGAAAATTTTGTAATTTCGCCACTTGGGCTTACCTTTTTAAATGAGGAGCAAATTAGCGTGCCACTTGATGAGCTAAGACCTTACTTTAGTGATGAAATCGGACTTTAATGGCAAAAATTTGTGGCATAGATGAGGCTGGACGTGGGGCTTTAGCTGGGCCTTTAAGCGTAGCGGCCTGCGTGCTAAATAAAGAAATTTCAGGCCTAAACGACTCCAAAAAACTAACCGCAAAAAAGCGCGAAGAGCTTTTTAAAGAGATCATAAAAAGCTCAAATTTTCTCATCATCTACTTCTCAAATACACAAATAGACGAACTTGGGCTAAGTGAGTGTTTAAGACGAGCGCTCAAACTTTTTAAGGCGCATTTTAAGGATTTTGAGATTATTTATGATGGAAATTTAGACTACGGCGTTGGTATCACAACGATGATAAAGGCTGATAGCAAAGTCGCTGGGGTAAGCGCTGCTAGCATATTAGCAAAGGTTAGCCGCGATAGTTTAATGAAAGGCTGGGATAAAATTTACTCAAAGTATGGCTTTGCTGGGCACAAAGGATATGGCACAAAAGCACATCTAGATGCCATTGTTAAGTTTGGCTATTCAAGCCTTCATAGAAAAAGCTTTGTAGTAAAGTCTTTTGAAAAATCTCTATTTGACTAAGATTAATTATCTAAGCATCAAATAGATGCTTAGATAACGCCTTTTTTAATGGCAACCGCAACCGCAACTACCGCTACTTTTAATAGCATCAAATACAGCATCGTAGTTTGGCTCTTCTGTCACTTCAGGGACGATTTGTTTGTGAATTATTACGCCATCATTGATGACAAATACCGCTCTTGCAAGTAGCCCTTTTAGTGGGCCATCGCTCATTAAAACGCCATAGTTTTTAGCAAATTCTCCGTATCTAAAGTCACTTCCAACATGTAAATTTTCTATGCCTTCAGTCGTGCAAAATCTCCCCATCGCAAATGGCAAATCATTTGAGATGATGCTAAGTTTTACACCATGTTTGCCAGCTACTTTTTCGTTAAATTTACGAGCCTCTGCTGCGCAAACGCCAGTATCAAGTGATGGCAAGCAAACAAGTACTTCTACGCCATTATTTCCGCCCACGCTAAACTCGCTAAGATCTTGCGCTACGACTTTTGCTTCAGGCGCATAAGAACCTACAAAGACCTCGTTTCCACTTAAATTTACCTCACTACCTTTAAATTTTGTAGTTGCCATATCTATCTCCTTTATTATTTTTTTGCTTTTTTAAATGCTTGATCAAGATCTGCTATTAGATCATCAGCGTTTTCGATACCGATTGCTAGGCGAAGCAAGTTTTGCTTTATGCCGATCTTATCTAGCGCCTCTTTTGGATATGCCTCATGTGTCATCGTCGCAGGCCTGCAAATGAGGCTTTCTGCGCCGCCAAGGCTCACTGCTAGATCAAAAATTTCTAGCGATTTTACAAATTTATTTACATCATATTTTTCATCTAACTCAAATGAGATAAGTGCACCGATGTCGCTTGCTTGAGCCGCTTGCATCTTTGCCTCTTGCTCGCTATATGAGCCGGCAAAATGCACCACGCTAACTGCGTCATTATTTTGTAAAAATTTGATTATTTTATGTGTATTTTGCGTTTGCCTATCAAACCTAACGCTAAGCGTTTTAAGCCCACGTATTAGGTAGTATGCGTCCATCGGGCTGATGATGCCACCAAGTGTGTTTTTAGCAAATTTTATCTTCTCAGCCAAAGCATCATCGTTTAGCGTGACGATACCAGCGATCACATCAGCGTGTCCACCGATATACTTTGTAGCGCTATAAACCACGATATCAGCTCCATGATCAAGCACTCTTTGATAGTAAGGCGTCAAAAATGTATTATCCACGATGACTAGAGCGCCCTTTTTGTGAGCGATCTTTGAAATTCTAGCGATGTCTGTCACTCTTAAGAGAGGATTTGACGGAGTTTCGATAAATATTGCCGCTACGTCGTCACTTATGTCATCTTCGCTTAAAAAATTTAGATCGTCTATAAATTCGCTCTTTATGCCATGGCTTTCAAAAACGGTTGTGACATATCTATAAGTGCCACCATAGACATTGCTATTTAGCAGGACTTTTTGCCCAGTTTTTATAAGGCTAAGTGCGGCTGCTGTTGCTGCCATGCCTGAGCCAAAGCTAAATGCGTATTTGCTGCCTTCAACCTTTGCAAAAATTTCATCAAATGCTTTTTTGGTTGGGTTGCTACCACGCGAATATGCAAATTCTTGAAAATTTTCAAGATCATCTTGCACAAACGTACTTGCTAAAAAAAACAGGCGGAATGACAGCTTTATTTGGATTATTCTTAGCTTCAATGCCTTTTACGATCAATGTGTCAAGTTTCATAAATTTCCTTTTAAAAATTTGTGAAATCTTACATAATAAAGATTAATCTTCCCCAAACCCACCCAAAACGTAGCTAAATCAGTAAGTGGTAGTAACATTTATTTTTAAAATGCATTTTTTAAATTGCTGGGATAAATTTAAACTTTTGTCCTCTCCCCGCAAGCCTAATAAATTTTTCTTTTTACTCGCCTTTAGCTACATTTTCACCATAAATTTTACTCTACAAGATCAACTTGCCAGTTTGCCTCTTGTAGCTTCATATCTAGCTCTCTGATCTCTTTGGATAGCTCGTCTATTTGCTTTTGAAGCATGGCTACATCAACACTACTTAAAATTTTTATCTCGCTATTTGAGTAAAGATCGACCTTTTGGCTTGCACTTTTGGCAAAATCCCTAAGCACGCTTGCTTTTTGGCTTAGCGTATCTTTTTTAGCGATCATTTCAGTTAGACTCACATTTTCAAATTTTGCACTCGAGTTTGTTAAATTTATAGCCAAGATCAGTCTAAATAGCTCATCGCTTAGCCTATCAAGCTCTTTTAAAAGAAGCTTTGGATCTTCGCTAGGTCTTTCATTTTCTTGCATTTTTGCATTATCAAGCAACCTACCTTTTAGCTGCTCTAAACGTTTTTGTGTATCGGCTCTTAAAATGAGAGCCTGAGCTAATTTCATCATTTTTCCTTTTGAAATATTAAATTGAGAGAAAATTTCAAATTATATTAGTATCTTTTGGGTTATAATTGATTTAAAATTTTATTTTAAGGAAAAGCTATGAAGTACGATTTTGATACACTTATTAGCAGAGATGGCACCAACTCATCGAAGTGGCGAATGAAAAACGATGTTTTGCCAATGTGGGTTGCTGATATGGATTTTAAGGCTGCACCTGAAATTTTAAATGCCCTACAAAAGCGTCTTGATAATGGCGTCTTTGGCTACTCATTTATCCCAAAAGAGTGGAACGAAGCGATTAAAGGCTGGTGGAAAAGGCGTCATGATGTTAGCTTTGAAAACGAGTGGATGTGCTTTTGCACTGGCGTTATACCAGCGATTTCTACTGCTATTAGAAGATTTAGCAATCCAGGGGATCAAATTTTAGTTCAAGCTCCCGTCTATCACGTATTTTTTAACTGCATCAAAAATAATGGTCGTGAAATTTTATCAAACTACCTTGTCTATAAAAATGGCTCTTATGAGATTGACTTTGAAGACCTTGAGGCAAAGCTAGCGCAGCCGCTAACAACTATGATGCTTCTTTGCAATCCTCACAATCCAATAGGAAAAATTTGGGACAAAGAGACGCTTAAAAAAATAGGCGAGCTTTGCTATAAGCATGATGTTTTGGTTATCAGCGATGAGATCCACTGCGACATAACTGATCCTGGGCTAAGCTACGTGCCATTTATCAGCGTTAGCGAAGAGTGCAAAAATAACTCAATCACGTGCATCTCACCTACAAAAGCCTTTAATATCGCAGGACTTCAAAGCTCAGCCATCGTCACGCCAAATGAGCAAATACGTGCCAGAATAAATGCGGCTGTAAATTATGATGAGATAGGTGAAGCAAACGCATTTGCAATAACTGCGACAATAGCGGCATTTAACGATAGCCAAACATGGCTTGATGAGCTTAGAAATTATCTCTTTGAAAACAAAAAAATCGTTATAAATTTCATAAAAGAGCAAAATTTGCCAGTAAAACTTTTGTCATCAAATGCGACTTATCTTTTGTGGCTTGATTGCAGCGCATTTTGCGAGGATTCGAGCGACTTTATGAATTTCTTGCGTGATAAAGCTGGACTATGGCTAAATGACGGCAATGCTTACAGAGGAGATAGATTTTTCCTCCGTATGAATATCGCAACCCAAAGAGCTAGAGTGCTTGAGGGGCTAAAACGCTTACAAAATGGCATAAATTTATACACTTCAAAAAGATAAATTGAGTAAATTTGGCTGGGTGGCTTTGAAATTTAAGCTACCCTTGCCTAATTAATACAGCTCGGGGCATTTTTGAAACAGTGAACATTGCCCCAACATTTTTAAATATCAAATCAAGTTTTGCTAATAAATTTAAAGACAAAATGGCCTACACTAGTTTTTATTTGCTTGCTTAAATTTAAGTATATAACCTCTCTCAATCACGATATAGTAGATTAAAGCGAGCAATTTGTACCTTTTTGAAGTGATAAATTCTATACCCATGGCTTATAAAATTTAGCAGTGGTTTAAAATTTTCAACAAAGCAGAAATTTGAAGTTAAGATAGCTTATGCTGGTTTTAATTTTAAGAGAAATTGTTTGCTAAAACAAAATTTTGAGCCATTTTTGATGTTACACTTTCTTTTAAAACAAGATAGTTTTTGCTGATAAATTTGATGATTTTAAAAATTTAGATAAAAGTAGAAATTTAAAGGCGGGAAACCCCGCCAGATATTATTTGTGAAGTTCTTTTGTGTAAAACTCGACTGAGCCAAGGCCCTCTTTTTGCGCCCACTCGTAAGCTTGGCTTACAAATTCCCAGTTTATGTTCTCATAAAATGTCTCTAGATATTTTGGGCGAGCGTTGAAGTTGTCGATGTAGTAAGCGTGTTCCCAAACATCAACGACTAAAAGTGGCACTTTGCCGTCACTCACTGGAGTTTTTGCATTGCTAGTTTGTACGATCTCTAGCTTTTTGCTGCTTGGATCAAATACAAGCCACGCCCAGCCTGAGCCAAAAAGCGTTGTAGCTGCTTTTAAAAATTCCTCTTTAAAATTAGCAAAATTTGCTTCGATTGCAGCTTTTAGCTCGCTTGACATCTCACTTTTTTTAGCGATGCAGTCCCAGTAAAAGTCGTGGTTATAAACTTGAGCGACATTGTTGTAAAGCCCACCTTCGCTATTTGTTAGAATTTCATAAAAAGATGCGTTGGCAAATTTTGTATCTTTTATAAGATTGTTTAAATTTGCTACGTAAGTTGCATGATGCTTGCCGTAGTGGTATTCACAGGTTTTTGCGCTAACTACTGCATTACTATTTGCATCAAATGGAAGTTTTCTAAGTTCAAACATAATAATTCCTTAATAATAAAATTTGTTGTTTCGTATTATAGCCATAAAAAATTAATAAATAAAAATCTTTTAAATTTAGCCATAAAATATAGGCTAAATTTAAGCAAGACTAAACTTACATTTTTTTGGCTGACTTTTAAACTTATAGAAAAGAAAAATTTAGAGCAAAATACCCCATACATTTGTTTAAATGGACTCAAAAATTTATTAAAAGTAAAAATAAAATAAATTTTATGTGTAAAAAAGTAACAAATATACTTTAAAAGTTTAGTTATCGAAAAATTATAAAAATTTTTAAAAATATAAATTAGCTTTTAAGAGCACATTTGTTACTAAAATACACATATAAAAATAAATAGCTGTGAATTTACGAAACAAAATTTCTAAAATTTTATTTTTGAAATTTATAATGCGTTTAACAAAACCATTACAAAGGATAAAAGATGAAATTCTTACAAGCTTTACTTTTTACTTGTGCCATCAGTGGCTTAGCATTTGGTGCAGACAAGGTCTATACGATCAAATTTGCTCACGTTGTTGCAGCTTCTACACCAAAAGGCAAGGCAGCTGACTTTTTTGCTAAACGTGCTGAGGAGCTAAGTGGCGGTAAATTAAAAGTTCAAGTCTTCCCATCAGCTCAGCTACTTGATGATGATAGAGTTTTTGGCGCGCTAAAACTTGGCAATGTTCAAATGGCAGCTCCAAGTTTTTCAAAATTTACGCCTATTGTGCCGCAGTTTCAGCTATTTGACCTGCCTTTCATCTTTAAAGATGCAGACCACCTTCATAAGGTTCAAGACGGTGCAGTTGGCGAGGAGCTAAAAGCGCTTGTGACTAAGAAGGGCTTTGTGGCGCTTGATTACTGGGATGCTGGATTTAAGCATTTTAGCTCAAGCAAAAAGCCGGTTCTTGTGCCAGAAGATGCAAAAGGACAAAAATTTAGAATCCAAAGCTCAAAGGTGCTTGAAGAACAAATTAAAGTAGTTGGTGGCAACCCACAAGTTCTGCCATTTTCAGAGGTTTATTCTGCACTTCAACAAGGCGTAGTTGATGCGACAGAAAACCCACTTTCAAATTTCTATAACTCAAAATTTCACGAAGTTCAAAGCTCACTTACGCTTTCAAGTCACGGATATTTGGGTTATTTAGTCGTTATGAGCGATAAATTTTGGAACAAACTACCAGATGATCTAAAAGCAAATATAAAACAAGCTCTAAGCGAAGCTACAGCTTACGAGAGAGAAGAGACAGCTAAAGAGGACGCTCACGTTATAGCAGAGCTTGAAAAATATATAGCAGATACTAAAAAGCTAGAAATTTTCAAGATCGATGACGCACAAAAAGCTGAGTGGGAGAAGACTATGCAGGCTATCTACCCTAAATTTTACGATGTCATCGGCAAAGAGCTTATAGAAAAAACAATCGAGACAAAATAATGAAAAATTTCATTAACGCTCTTGATATATTGATAGTCTCGCTCAATAAGACTATCGCCGTTTTAGGGCTAGCTAGTGGAACGCTACTAGCCTTTGCCAACGTCGTGGCCAGATACTTTTTCGACAAAAGCTGGTCATGGGCGAGCGAGCTATCAAACTACTTGTTTATTTGGTCGGCTTTTTTTGCCGCAGCGTATGGCTTTAACAAGGGCATCCACGTAAGCGTAACTATCTTGGTGGAAAAATTTCCACCAGCCCTTGCAAAAGCGTGTTTAATCTTTTCTCATGTACTAACTACTGTGTTTTTGTTATTTATCGCAGTCTATTCGATTGATTATCTACAAATTCTTCACGAGATCGAGCAGATGATAATAGACCTTGGCATACCACAATGGGTACCTATGGTAGTACTTCCAATAGCCTTCGTTACAGCTAGCTACCGCTCAATCGAAAAAGCCATAAAAGTAGCTCTAACGCCTGCTGAAAATGTCGTAAGCAACGAAGCACATGAGCTAGCTCATGGTAGCGTAGTCAAAGATTAAGGAGAAAAAGATGACAATAGCATTTTTATTTATCCTACTTTTTGCACTAATGCTAATAGGCGTGCCTGTAGCTGTTTCGCTGGGAACTAGCACCGTTTTAACGATGATATTTTTTACAGACATAGACATCGCTACGATCCCACAGCTTATATTTGATGGTATCAATAAATTTTCGCTAATGGCGATACCGATGTTTATCTTGGCCGGAAATTTACTAAGTAAAGGCGGTTCAGCAAGACGTATCATCGACTTTGCAAAGTCTATGGTCGGACACTTACCAGGTGGTTTGCCTATGAGTGCGATATTTGCCTGCATCATCTTTGCAGCGGTATCTGGAAGCTCGCCTGCGACGGTTGTAGCTATTGGCTCGATTATGTTTGCAGCAATAAAAGAGGCTGGCTATCCAAAAGAGTACGCAGTTGGCGGCATAACAACGGCCGGCTCACTTGGAATTTTGATCCCGCCTTCAGTTGTTATGATAGTTTATGGCGTAACTGCTGAGGTTAGTATCGGTAAGCTTTTTATGGCAGGCGTTGTACCTGGTCTTATACTCGGCGCTTTTATGCTTGTTCAAACTTATGTTGGCGCAAAAAAGCTTGGCTTTAAAGCGACTAAGGCTGAGCCATTTAAAGTAAGAGTACGGAAATTTGCCAAAGCATTTTGGGCGCTTTTAATCGTTGTCGTGGTCATCGGCGGAATTTATGGAGGAATTTTTACTCCAACTGAAGCTGCTGCGGCAAGTGCGGTCTATGCGCTATTTATCTCACTTTTTATCTATAGGGATATAAAGATAAAAGATCTTTGGGATATCTGCCTAGACTCAGCCCTTACAACAGCTATGATATTTTTCATCATTGCAAATGCCGTTGTTTTTGCATATTTGCTAACTAGCGAGCAGATCCCACAAGCGATCGCTTCGATGATACTTGACGCAAATATCGGTATGATAGGATTTTTGATATTTGTAAATATCTTGCTCTTTATCATGGGTCAGTTTATGGAGCCTTCAAGCGTCATCATGATCATGGTGCCACTTTTGCTTCCGATTTCAACACAACTTGGCATAGATCCGATACACTTTGGCATTATCTTAGTTGTAAATATGGAGATAGGTATGGTGACTCCGCCTGTTGGACTAAATTTATTTGTCGCAAGCGGTCTTACAAATATGAACTTAAAAGAGGTCATCATGGCATGCTTGCCGTGGACACTTACTTTATTCTTTGGCCTTATCTTGGTTACTTATATACCACAAATTTCTCTTTGGTTGCCAAACATAATGTATGGACATTAAAATTTAGAGGCTCTTGCCTCTAAATTTATGCTTTTGGATCGTAATCCGCACTCATAACGATATTTTTACCACTTCGCTTACCAGCATAAAGTAGATTATCAGCTTGTTTTATCATCTTTTCCAAGCTAAATTCTCCCCTGCCATCATGAGCAACTACTCCAAAAGTCATAGTTGCGTTGATCTTTATGTTTTCAAACTCGACTATATTTTTACTCAAAGTCTCTCTCACACGCTCTACGATACTTACAGCTACATCTTTTTTTACACCCAAGACGACTGCTAAAAATTCTTCTCCGCCAAATCTAGCTACTCTATCTTTATCTCTAAATGTATTTTTAAATATGCCTGATAAGCTTTTTAAAACAGCATCTCCTGCGCCGTGTCCATAGGTATCATTTATCTTTTTAAAGTTATCAATATCGCACATAACGATAGCAAAGTCCCTATTTTTATAAAGATCATTTTGGCTTAAAATTTTCTGCATCGAAGTGCGATTTAAAAGTCCTGTTAATGGATCGTGATTTAAGATATTTTCAGCCATCTCTTTTTCCTCTAAGATGCTTAAAAATATAAATAAATTTGAGCTTTCCAAAAGGTACGAAATAACAACCGAAAATATACAAACCATACTTAAGTTAAAAACAAAAAGTAGATCTTTAAAGCCGTCAAAATCTTTTACAGGCTGTCCGTCTAAATATACATAGCAGGCTATAGATAAAATTATTTGCACTGCAACTATTATGTAGTTAAAAAATTTATAGGTAAATGAAGTAAAAAATAGTATTAGTGACGACGCTAAAAATAACAACCCAAATCCATATCCCCATCCAAGTGTCAGCATACAAACCAATGCATGAAATAAAATTTCAAGCTGGACTATCAGCATTGTTATCTTGTTATTTTCAGGGCTATCGTAGATAAGCCTTAAAAGAAAAAGATAGGTTGCTACTGAAAATACATTCATAACTGCTAGAATTTCTTCTTTCATAAATACAAAAATGAAAAAATAACAGACGTGAGTTAATAATATTGAAAATATGATAATTTTTTGAGCCGTATAGAGTGAAATTCTACGCATCTGAGCCCTTTTTTAAAATTTCTAATTCGATGCGGTCTTTGCCATTTTGCTTGCCTTCGTAAAGCAGCTTATCTACTAAAGTTATGGCTTGCTCAAAATCCACCTCAATACCATTTGCACATACTAGCATGCCAAAGGTCATAGTAACTGGAGTTTTATCTGGAAGTTTTGCGTTGTTTATCTGTTTTTTAAGCCTTTTGCTCACTTCGTGGATAAATTCTATCTTTGTATCGGGCAAGATTATCAAAAATTCTTCTCCACCCCAGCGACAAACATAGTCTTTGCCTCTGAATGATTTCTTCAAGGCACTGGCTACATCTTTTAAGACCTCATCACCACAGTCATGTCCATATGTATCGTTTATTTTTTTAAAATTATCAATATCGCCTAACATTATGACTAAATTTGTATTACCACTTCTTTCCTTGTTAGCAACTAGTTCAAATCTTAAAGTTTTTTCTATTGTTCTTCTATTTAAAAGACCAGTTAAAAAATCATGCTTTGAGTCCTTTTCAAGCTCTTCTGTCTCTTTTCTTATTTGCTGATATCCGCTAGAAGTGATGACATCTGCAAACATTGAAAGTCTTAAAACAATAAAAAAAGCAAAAACAATACTACACACGACTATCGTCCCTCGTATAGCTGATGGGATCAGCGGCGTCTCATCTTTATGAATAAAATAAAGAAGTATAAGCAAGATTAGTTCTAAAAATGCCATTATATAAGTAAGGCTCTTTGAATCAAACGCTAGGAAGTAGTTTATAAAAATTACACCAACAAGTATTATCCAAATTCCAGTATTCCAACCCATAGTAGTAACAATAATAGTAACAAGTAATATGATATTTAGGTGAAATGCAAGAGATATTAATACTCTATATTTTATGTCAAATTTTATTCTAAGCAATATTCCAGCTGCTATAAATAATAAGCACATAAAAAGTAGTGGTGTAGCTATGATCATAAAAAGTAACAAAGATAGTGCATTCGCAGCTATCATAACGTCTAATATCGTTTTATAGATATCATCGATCGCTTTATAACTACTTTGATCTACAAAATCGTGTGTCAAATAAAACTCCCTGTAAATTTATTCCATTAAATTTCATTAAGTATTTTTAATAAGAGTCGTAACTATCTTCATCCTCATCACTATCTTCGTAGTTGTAGTCATTTTCATCGTAATTATAGTCATAACTATCGCTACTATCGTCCTCATCGTCATTAAATTCAGAGTAGTCTTCTTCTACTTCTTCATAATCAAATTCATCACTCATTGTTTTCTCCTTAAATTTTATCTTTGACACTTTCAATATACAAGCTTTGGCTTGGGAATGCGAAATTTAGACCATTTTGCTTTAAAATATCCATAATCTTTAGCATTACATCTTGCTTGACATCTAAAAATTCTCCCCAAACGATAGTCTTTGCAAAACAATAAACTAAGATATTTATTGAGCTATCTGCAAAGTCATCAACCACGACAAATAAATTTGATTTATATCCAGCATAATCATCAACCGAAACTATACTTTGTCTATATTTTAGCCCTTTTTTCTTTGCTGTTATATCCTCACTTTTGGCAATATCTGGATGATTTATCAACATAGTTTTTATATCATCTACACATTTTTTAATCTCATCAGTTGTCGCTCCATACTCAATGCCAATTAGCATTCTGATACGTCTACCAACTTTTCTTCTGCTCCAGTTTCTAACAGGATCACTTGCCAGTTTTGAGTTTGGCACAAAGATTAAAGCGTTATCAAAACTTCTAATAGTCGTCTTTCTAAAGCCAACCTCAACGACAGTGCCCTCTATATCACCACAAACTATCCAGTCTCCTTGCGAAAATGAGTTATCAAAGAGCATCATGACAGAAGCAAAGAAGTTCGCGATGATATCTTTTGCCGCAAATGCAACAGCAAGACCACCGATACCAAGTGAAGCTATGAGTGCTGATATATCAAAGCCAAGCTTTTGAAGAATTAGTAAAAGTGCGATTATTAATACAATTACGTAGACTACTTTTAAAACTAAATTTACGACCTCTTTTCGTCTACTCTTTTGTGCGATTTTATCTATTATCACTATGCCGTAACCATTTAGGATAGTTAAAACAAGCCATGAAAATGCGACTATATAGACGATCGAAAAGATATTTGCTAGAGTTAGTGGCACTGGTACTGGATAAAAGGCAACACCGATACAAATATTTAGTGCATAAATAATAAGAAGCGCAGATATAGGCTTTTTAACGATATCTACTATCTGATCCTTTGCCTCTTTTACACCTTCGCCCGATGCAATGAGTGACATAAGCCAATATGTGAGTTTGGCAAGAATTCTTGTAAGTGAGACAAAAAATAAAAATACTACGATTATAACTACGATCTTACCAACGTTAAATTTTGCCGAATTTATAGGAATTAGCTTATTTATATATTCGACCGTATCGACTAAATTTAGCTCTGATAAGATCATGCTTGAGCTTAGAAGATCAGCATTATTTTTAAGATAGATTAAAATTTCCTCATCAGTCTCTTTTTTTAAATCAAGCTCTGCAAATGCGTTATCATAAGAGCTTGAAGTCTCATTTAGCGAATCTTTTAGCTCCTTTATGCTGACGTAAGAATTTGTTTGTAAATTTAAAAGTCCGTTATCTATCACCTCTTTTATAGAGTTTGCTTTAGCACCTTTTTTAAATATCTCTTCAAGATTAATTAAAGCCGATAAATAAGCATAATCTATCTTCATTTTCTCAAGCTCAATAGCACTTTGAACGTAAGCATCTTTGTTTGATTGCTTCTCTAATCTAGCTACTTTTTTTTCTAAATTATTTTTTTGCAAAATAAATTTATCAATATCATTTTGAGTTACCTCAATCTGCATAACATATAGTGGAATTTTTTCCAAAAGATCATTTTTTTTCTTTTGAAGTCCAGCTAAATTTGAATTATCAGCTTTTGTTGAGTTTGTATCTTTTTGCTGTGCTTTTATGATTTGGATTTGATTATTTAAAGTTAAAATTTGATTTGTTAGGCTTAGTATATTTTCTTCTTGTGTTTTATTATTTTCAGCACCAAGAAGAATTACAAATGAGAGCAAGATGATGGTTAAAATTTTACGCATTTTCACCCCTCTTATCTGCTAAAAGTTTGAATGTACCCTCTTTTAAATCGTAGCTGAAAATTTCACCGGTTTCTATAATGTAGTGCCAGCCATAAATTTGAAGATTTCCTTTTTCATACTCCTCTTTTACATTTGGATAGGTCATTATATTTTCGATCGAATTTATCACATTTAATCTCTCAGTTAGCCACGCCATCTTTGCTGGATCGTCGCTTGTAAATTTAAGCACTTCTCTCTTAATTGGTTCTATTAGCTTTATCCAATTTCTAACATTTGGCGTGGTTTTGAGCTTTTTTTCATCCATATAAAGCGCTGCACATCCGCCACAGTCAGAGTGTCCGCAAATAATGATATTTTTGATATTTAAAAGCTCTAATGCATATTCAATAGCCGAAGTCGTTGCCAAAAACTCCTCGCTCACTCTATAAGGTGGCACGATGTTTGCGATATTTCGCACCATAAAAAGCTCTCCCGGAAGGCAGTTTGTTATCAAGTTCGGTACCACTCTTGAATCAACACAGGATATAAAAAGGGTATGTGGGTCTTGTCTATTTTGTAGACTTTTAAAGAGCTCTTCATGCTCTAAAAAGCCATCTTCCATAAATTTTACCGCACCTTCAAGTAACGAGTCATCCATAGAAATTTATCTCCGTTTTTTATATTTTTACGCGATTATAGCAACTTTTATTTAATCTAAAAAATACTTTAATATATAAATTTTTAACTAATATAATTTGTTAAAATTCTTTTTATTCATTGTTTAATTATTTTAGGCTAAACTCATTCAAAAATTCATAAGGAGATAAAATGAGTCTGTATGATAGGAACTACGCAAAACAAAATCAAGAAGAACTTGCGTACTCTCAAAGCTCACTAAGCACTTTTATAAAACAAACTTATCAACTTTTTGCAGCATCGCTACTTTCAGCAACAGCTGGCGCTTATGTAGGTATTAGCATAGCTGGCGTTTTTGCGGCAAATAGATTTTTGTTCTGGGGACTTGTAATAGTCGAGTTTGCACTACTTTTTGGCTTAATGGCAGCTAAACGCAAAGAGGGATTAAATTTAATACTTCTATTTGCGTTTACTTTCATAAGTGGCCTTACGCTAACTCCGCTACTTTCAGCGATCTTGGCTATGCCAAGTGGAGCTGGTATTGTAGCTCAAGCATTTGGACTAACAACAGTTGCTTTTGGTGCATTAAGTGTCTTTGCAATGAATACAAAACGTGACTTTACAACAATGGGTAAAATGTTGTTCATAACTTTAATTGTTATCGTTGCAGCAGCTATTATCAATATCTTTGTTAAAAGTACAATGTTTCAACTTGTAATCGCAAGTATTTCATCGATCTTATTTAGCGCATATATACTTTTTGATACGCAAAATATTATCCGTGGAAACTATGAAACACCAGTTGAAGGCGCAGTTGCTTTGTATCTTGATTTTGTAAATCTATTTACATCACTGCTTCAAATTTTAGGAATTTTCAACAGGAATGACTAAAGATGAGCGCATCTATCGAGTAATAGATGCGAACCTAAATAGGCTAAAAGAAGGGCTTCGCGTTGTTGAAGATATAAAAAGATATGTCTTTGATGACGCTAAGCTCGCCTACAAAATAAAATCCCTCCGCCACAAGGCAAAGATCCCGCAAAAAGAATTTTTAAAATTTAGAAATTCTCAAAACGACGTTTTAAAAACTAGCACAAAAAGCGAGCAAGCTAGAGAAAATTTAGACGAGATAATCACTGCAAATTTCAAGCGCGCCCAGGAAAGCGCTCGCGTGCTTGAAGAGTGCTTTAAGCTCATAAATTTAGAACAAGCCGAGCTTTTTAAAAGCATAAGATACGAGCTTTATGAGCTTGAAAAAGAACTTTAACTAAAAATTTAAATCTTTTCTTGTATAATCGCAAACAATTATTTTTAAAAATTTAAAGGAAATTTCGTGAGTTTAATATTTTTGATCTTACAGTTTGCTCTAGCTGTCATCATAACTATCGCTGTTTTACTTCAAAAAAGCTCATCTATCGGACTTGGGGCATATAGCGGAAGTAACGAGAGTCTTTTTGGAGCAAAAGGACCAGCTGGATTTTTAGCTAAATTTACTTTTATCGTAGGTATTTTATTTATCTTAAATACACTTGCACTTGGATACTTCTACAATAAAGATCTAAAACGCTCTATCGTTGATAGCGTCGATAGTAAATCTCTAGTCATACCAAAATCGAACGACGTACCATCAGCTCCTAGTGCACCACAGACTCCAGCAAAATAACAATGATAAAAACACTTTTAGCGTCATTCTTGACGCTAACATTTGCTTTAGCAGACGCTCATATTTTAGTCTATCATCGCTTTGATGATCCAAGACATACAAGCACTGATATTTCTATTAAAAATTTAAGAGAGCAGTTTGAATATTTCAAAAATAATGGCTATGAAGTCGTTAAACTTTCAAAGTTAGTCGATGCTGTAAATGCTGGCGAAAAAATACCTGATAACTGGATCGTCATCACTGTAGATGATGGTTATAAAAGTTTCTATGACAAGGCCCTTAGTGTATTTAAAGAGTATAACTATCCATTTGCACTAATGCTTTATGTGGAAGCCAGTGCAAATAAATATGGCGATTATTTGGATTTTGATCAGATTAAAGAACTTGAGGCCTACGGCGAGATCGGCTACCACTCATACGCGCACCCAAGGATGACGAAGCTTAGCGACGAGGCACTAAGAGAGGATTTTCAAAAAGGCGTAGAGACCTTTGAAAAACATATGGGTTATAAGCCAAAATTTTTTGCAGTGCCATACGGCGAGATCGATAGTCGAGTCGTAAAACTTGCAAAAGAATTTGGTTTTTTAGCGCTTTTAAATCAAAACTCAGGTGCAGTTTCAGACAAGAGTGATGTTTACGATCTTTATAGAACACCAGTAATGAACGGTACCAAAATAGCACTGACTTTTAATAGCAAATTTCTAAATGCCCAGTGGATATTTCCGGATAGCTATCCACAAAATAATGCAATAGACAAACTCATTATAAAAACTGATACAAATGCTAGCGAAGGTAGTTTTTTCATGACTGGCTTTAATGGCTTTAAAAAGGTACCTATGACAAATGGTGTTTTTGAGTGTAAATTTAACCCACCGCTCGATAAACGCAAAGTTTTAATATCACTAAAAGTAGATTATCAACGAAGTACAAAACTTCTAATAAAGGACATCAATGCTAAATAAAATTTACGAAACACAAAAAGAAGGCTGCGAAAAAGCAATAGCTTCATTAAAACGTGACTTTACAACGCTTAGAACAGGCAAGGTAAATATTAATATCGTAGATCATGTAATGGTTGATTATTACGGCTCACCAACTCCACTTAACCAAGTAGCCACTGTGCTTACAAGCGACGCTTCAACTATCGCTATCACACCTTGGGAAAAGAGCATGATAAAAGCGATCTCTTCAGCTATCCAAGCAGCAAATATCGGTGTCAATCCAAATAGCGATGGTGAGAGCGTTAAGCTATTTTTTCCACCTATGACTGTTGAGCAACGCCAAGAAAACGCAAAACATGCAAAATCAATGGGAGAAAAAGCCAAAGTCAGTATAAGAAACGTAAGAAAAGATGCAAATGATGAAGTCAAAAAGCTTGAAAAAGACAAAGCTATAACTGAGGACGAGAGCAAAAAGGGACAGGATGAGGTTCAAAAGATAACTGACACCTACACTGCAAAAATCGATACTCTTGTAAAAGAAAAAGAAGCCGAGCTTTTAAAAATCTAAAATTTTTAGAAATTTTTCCTTATCTAGCTACTTTTATGTAGCTAGATATTCTCTCAAAATAATATTTCAAAAAAATATTTATCAGCAAGTAGTTTAATTTTTTGTCTGTTGTGTTTTATCTATTAAATATAAATAGATCCTAACTACATAAAACATAGCCACCACTTTGTCTTTAAACTATTTCCATGGATTGCTTTAATTTAAATTTTTATTTTGGATTCGTCTTAAATTCTTTATTCAATATTATTAATTTTACATATATTATTTTAAGAATTTAAGGCAGCTAAAAATAAAATATAAAAACTCTTAAACTTTCCATTATCTTACAGTATCTTACTTTGAATAAGTAATTTTATACTATTTTTAGTTTTAGTAAATTTTAGACTAAATTTTTATAAAAATTTTCTTATAGCCATTATGAACAATAAATCTAGGTAATGCTTTATAAAATATACAAGAAATTAGATAGGTGGCCGGGAGATAGGGATTCGAACCCCAGGAGGCTTTCACACCTCAACGGTTTTCAAGACCGCCGCTTTCGACCGCTCAGCCATCTCCCGAATTAAAGATTTGTGATTATAACCAACTTTGCTTAAAATTTACTATAATCTCTAAATTTTACTCTGTTTTTTCTTTAATATATGTAGCTCCATCATTTATCTTTTCTTTGGTCCATTCTTTAGCATTATGAGTATCTTCTTTTACGCCATGCCAAGTATTTGAACAACCAGCTACAAAAAATGCTATACAAGCTGCTAAAAGTAAATTTCTCACTGTTATTCCTTCGAGTAGTTATTTTTGAAGTTTGGAGGCGACACCCGGATTCGAACCGGGGATCAAAGCTTTGCAGGCTCATGCCTTACCACTTGGCCATGTCGCCATATCGTGGTGCCCGAGACCGGACTTGAACCGGTACGGTAAAAACTACCGAGGGATTTTAAGTCCCTTGCGTCTACCATTCCGCCACTCGGGCTAAGTTAATGGAGCGGGAAACGAGATTCGAACTCGCGACCCCAACCTTGGCAAGGTTGTGCTCTACCCCTGAGCTATTCCCGCGTTAAAGTTTGCAATATTATCCAAAAATTGCTTAAAATTTTATTTTACTAAAACGAATTTCAAAATATTGTAAGCCATAAAAAGATAAAATGCCAAAATCTATTTGGGGTTATAGCTCAGCTGGGAGAGCGCTTGAATGGCATTCAAGAGGTCGGCGGTTCGATCCCGCTTAACTCCACCAGTGCTTTACTATCTCTTTTGCTTAATATATTTTCACTACTTTTTACTAAAATTTACGCCACATATATGTAAAAATTCAGATTTCTTTCGCTAAATTACAAATATGCAAAATTTAAAACAATATGTCAATGAAATTTTAAAAAGTCATAGTGACGGCAATGATCGTATCTTTAGCTTTGAATTTGATGGACAAAAATTTTGGTTAAAACGTATTGAAAAAAACATTGAAGGTAGTTTTTTAACTAAAATTTTCAAGCCAAATCCTTATAAATCATTTACCAACGAAATAAAGAAACTTGAAATTTTAAACGAAGCCAAAGCTCCTGCCCCAAAACTCATTCTAAAAAGTACTGAGTTTTTCGTGATAGAAGATGTCGGTGAACCGATTTCTCGGCTTTTTAAGTATAGCAACGATGAAAAATTTAAACATGAAATTCTACTAAAAGCGGCCCACGCGCTAGCTGGACTTCACGCATTAAATTTTGCGCACGGACGCCCGGCTCTTAGGGACATTGCCATAAAAAATGATGAGATAAAATTTTTAGACTTTGAGTCAAAATTTTTTAGCCATGACCTAGAGCTTCAAAAGTGTCGCGATCTGCTTGTTTTTATAGATGAGTTATTTCGTTTTAAAATTTCAGACGAGTTTGCAAGCGAAGTCATTAGCGAATATTTGGCAGCCGGAGGGAGTGAAATTTATGCGCGCTCACTACAGCTAATTATAAAATTTAAACCACTTTATCACTTACTAAAACCATTTAAATCTCTAAATAAAAAGGATCTAAACGCAGTCATCAGAACCTTTGAGTATCTCTTGCCTATCGCTCAAAATAAATAGCAAATTTCTTACCAAATTTATCTCCTATTAACAAAAAACAAATTAATATTCGCTATTAAAATTTAAAGGAAAAAAATGTTTTTAAAACGAGGAAAAATCATTTTCAACATCCACCTAATAATCGGACTAATTGCGGCTATTCCGCTAATATTTATGACTCTTTCAGCACCATTTGCGTCTTATAGAGAAGAGATCAAAAGTGCGATAAATAAAAATTTTATAAACCTAGTTCCTAGTGAAAAAGAAAATTTAAGTTTAAATGAACTCCTAGCTAAAGCAAAAAGTGAGATTCAATTTGATACGCTTGAAAGCTTACAAATAGGTGGAGCAAATGAAGCTTATCGTATAAGCATTACAAAGGATAAAAAGCAATTAAATTTCTTCATAGATCCAAGAAGTGGCGAAGTTATTAGCGAGGACTGGGGTGAGAAATTTCGTATCATTATCTTAAGTCTTCATAGAAATTTAGGACTTGCCTTGCTTGATAGCAAAGTACCAGCCAATATCGGCAAACAAATAGTTGCTATTAGCTCTATCATCATGGCTCTGCTTGCTATCAGTGGCCTCATCCTCTACGCACCAGCGATCAAGCGAAATTTCTTAAATTCGCTAAAAATTAAACCAAAAGCAAAGGGCTACGCCTGCTTCTATAATCTTCACACCGGCCTTGGCACCTACGTGGCAATCTTGCTTGTGGTGATGTCACTAACTGGACTTTACTGGTCTTATGGCTGGGTGAGAAGTGGCGTAAATAGTATATTTTTTGACCTAAAAACAGCTCCAATGAAAAAAAGTCTACCACAATCAAATTTACTCCCAATAAGCGACGAGAAATTTAAAGAGATCGAGACTGCGAAGCAAATTTTTAAAGAAAATGTCACGCTAGAGCTAAAATCGCTCACGATAAACGTACCTGAAAATAATCAAACTACCTACACTATAAACTACGAAACAAGTGAGAGCCAAGTGGGCAAACTAAAACTTGACGCGAGCGCTGGTAAGATCAAAGAGAATAAACTTGTTAGCAAGGCTGAAAGCATTCCAGAGGCCAAAAAGGCTGGGCGAAAAGTGCTTAGCTTGCACACTGGAGAGATGTTTGGCGAAATTGGTCAGGTAGTGTTTGCCGTATCATGTGTGATCGCAGTTTTACTAATCATAACTGGCTTTTTGATGACCATAAAAAGGACTAAGGCACTCTAAATAAAAGTAAATTTTTACCTTGCTTTGGGTAATATTTTAAGAAATTTTTACCACAAACAAGAGAGAAATTTATGAACAGAAAACGCATCTACAACCCAAGTTCAAATGAAAATTTGACCGACAGAAGAGTCTTTAACGGCAACCCACACGGTATTTTAAATTTCACCAAGGCAAAATACGAGTGGGCGTTAAAGCTTTGGGACCTCATGGAGGCAAACACCTGGTTTCCAAAAGAGGTCGACACCACCGACGATGTGCGCGACTACGCCTACAATCTCACAGAGGCTGAAAAACGTATGTACGACCTCGTCTGGAGCCAGCTCATCTCGATGGATAGCTTCCAGACAAATAACCTAGCTGATAACATCAACCCTTACATCACTGCACCAGAGATCAACGCTGTGCTAAGCCGCCAAGCCTATGAAGAGGCAAACCACAGCAAGTCTTACGCCGTCATGGTCGAGGCGATCTGTGACAACACCGACCTCATCTACGAGATGGAGAAGCATGACGACGTTTTACGCGAGAAAAACGACTACATCTCAAGTGTCTACGAGGAGCTTGCAGGCGAAGTGACTGACGAGAAGCTGCTTCTTGCGATGGTTGCAAACCAAATTTTAGAGGGCATCTACTTTTACAGCGGCTTTACAGCGATCTACGCTCTAGCTCGCGCTGGCAAGATGCTAGGCTCAGCTCAAATGATCCGCTTCATACAACGCGACGAGATCACACACTTGCTTTTGTTTCAAAACATGATAAATTCAGTCCGCAAAGAGAGACCTGACCTCTTTACGCCTGAGACTGAGGCAAAAATTTATGATATGTTTGAAAAAGCTGGAAATTTAGAGATCAAATGGGGTAAATACATCACCCAAAACCAAATAATGGGCTTTACAGACGATATCATCGAACAATACATCCACTATCTCATCGACCAGCGCCTAGTTGCGATCGGTCTAAAACGCAAATACAACGTCGCTCATCCGATCAAATGGGTCGATGACTTTGCGAAATTTAACGACCAAAAGTCAAATTTCTTTGAAGCAAAAGTGACAAACTACAGCAAGGGAAGTATAAGCTTTGATGACTTTTAAAAACGGCATCTTAGCCCTTTTCTGCGTACTTTTTGTAGGGTGTGCGAGCAGCAATCAAAGGATAATTGATCAAGCAAATAAAAATAATCTCGAAAATTTCTACGCCTACAAGCTTGTTAAGGTAAAAGAGACAAGCCAAGCAGAAATCTATCAAGAGATGCCAAACGGCGAAATTGCACCAAGTTTCGCACCGCTAGGATCTGTGCTAGGAAATGACGTGATGCTTGGCATAAACAAACAGTGTGGCTTTGAAGCAAAAGACCTAAAAGAGGTAAGAGTAGTTTCACATGATGAGGATATAGGTCTTGGCTTTGAGGTCTGGGTTTTTAATGATCCACTCTCCCAGAGAGATGATAAAATCACAGCTATAAGCGTCATTTTAAAAGCTACACCAAACATCGGTGGTACGGATATAAACTGCAAAATTCCAAAAGACTGCCACGACGAAAAACCTATGACATTTGTATTTGGAAAATAAATGAGCGAAAATTTAAACCTAATAAGCCTAACTTTAAAGGCAAAAAATGCAACAGATCGCCTAGAAGAGCTTGCAACTTTAGTTGAGGCTGCGCCTGAAAACTCACTCATTCTTGCAAGCGAGCTTTGCATAAGTGGATATGATTTCGACGGCTTTTTCGCAGGGGCAAACAAAGCGATGCTTGGTGGCATGATAGGCAGCTTTGATGCAATGCTGCTTGAACGCTTGCAAGAGGCGCTTAGCCCAGATAAATTTCTTGGTTTTACGCACCTTAGTAGCCTAAATAAAAGTGCTGGCCTTGCTAAAATTTCAAATCTAAATCCGCACCAGCCAAAAATTTATAACCAATTTTTGCTTCTTAACTCAAATAATGTCTTTCATTCACAATTTAAAGCCGAACTTTTTAGGCCAAATTTAGAGCATGAAATTTTTGCCGCTGGCGATGTGAGCGATATAAATGCATTTGATTTTAGAGGGCTAAAGCTTGGGGTGCTAATCTGTTTTGAACTACGCGATAGCAAGCTTTGGGCAAAGCTAAAAGGATGTGACATCATCATGGTACCTGCCATGTGGGGTAAGGCTAGAGAGGATGCTTATCTTAGTCTTTGCAAGGCTCTAGCTATCGCAAACAACTGCTACGTCATGATCTCAAGCTCACTTGCATTAGAAGTTGCTGGAGTATTTTTACCAAATGGCACACTTGTTAAAGAGACGATATTTGATGCAAATTTAATAAAAGAGATCAAGACAAATTTAGGGATTTTATAAATTTTAAGATAAGCTTTAAATCGTATAATAACGATTTAATTTTTATTTAGGATATAAATTTTGACTCAACTAGAAGCGATAAAATGCCAAAATTTGGCTAGCGATATAGCCGACGAGATCATGCTAAGTCCGCTTTTGTTCGATGCGATAGCCACCACTGAGCGCGCAATTTTTGTACCAATCACTGCACATGCTTATAAACTTGACGCTCAGCCCATACTGGGCAATCAATGGATTAGCTCGCCGCTAACCGTTGCGAAAATGACAATGGCACTAGAGTGTGAAAATACGGACAACATCCTAGAGATAGGCTGCGGTAGTGGCTATCAAGCAGCAATTTTAAGCAAACTTGCACATAGAATTTTTAGCGTCGAGCGAATAGAGAAACTAGCCATGGATGCAAAAAAACGCTTCGAGGCACTAAAAATAAAAAACGTACATGTAAGGTATGACGATGGCAACAACGGCTGGCGAAGCTACGCACCATTTGATCGTATCCTGCTCTCGGCAGCTGCTGATGAGATCTCGCCAAATTTATTTAAGCAGCTGAAAAATGGTGGAATTTTAGTAGCTCCAATGAAGAAGGATGGCAAGCAATTTATCGCTAAATTTAAAAAAGATAAAGATGGAAATTTAGAAAAAGAGTACTTGGATGAGTGCCTTTTTGTGCCACTTCTTGAGGGTAGAGAGTAGCCTAAAATAAGGCAAAGCCTAAGCCTTGCCTAAATGTTAGAATCTATAAGTATAGCCTGTATAAATTCCTATAGTTGTATCTCTTAGCTGAGCTCCGCTATTTTTCTTATAAAAAGTCTTATCAGCTTTTAAGCCAAACTCGATCGCGTTATGTTCGTCAAATGAGTAAATACCGCCCGCTTTTGCGCCAACTAGCAAGCCTTTGAAATTTTTCTTACTTGTTTCGTTATTAAATCTCTCTCTAACGCTCAAGTAGCCAAGACCTGTGTATCCACCAAGAACGGCTTTAAAATTTTCAGTGATATTTGGCGTATAATCAATACCGCCTAGAAATTTATGCTTACTCCATTTTGCATCTGATTCACCAGCATTTTTCCTGGCTTTAAAGTCATAATAATAACCACCATAAGCTCTATAGCTGTCAAAATCATAACCGCCATAAAAGCCAAGACCATAGTGACCTTTTTTGAAGTTATTTTTCTCACTACTTGCTATGTTTTTTGTTTTGATTTTTGAGTTAAACGAGTAATCACCCTCACCACCAACAAATGCACCTTGAGCTAGTGCAGCTGAGCTTGCCAAAGCTAGAATCAAGCTTGATTTTACAAGTAAATTTTTCATACCTCTCCTTTAAAAAATTTCTGAGATTTTACATCTAAGCTTTTAATCTATATAAAATTTAAATTTAATAAAGCCCTATTTTTATCATCCTTTGGCTTTAAAATTTAATAAGAAATTTTATACCAAGTGCCAATTTATTGCTAATAATAAATGTAGTAAGCGTGAGTATTGTTAAGAATATAAGAGCAGAAATACTTAAATTTAGCACAGCTTTAGGGCAAATCCTAAGCCCACAGCCATGCCAAATTTATTAAGTTAAGCCCTAAAAATGCACCTTAAATTTCGCCCAAAAGCTTCTGCCCGGCTCATAAAGCCTCGTGCCGTTCGGGATAGTCTCGTAGCCTGCGATACCGCCGCCGTAGCCGCCTTTTGAGTTATGATAGGCATATTTGGCGTCGTTTAGATTCTCCGCCGCTAGCAAAAATTGATAATTTTTGTATTTATAGCCCGCGCTTAGCCCCAGCGTCCAAAAGCTATCGCTCTTGCCCAGGTCCATGCCGCCCACGTCGCCGTAGCCCTTTTGCGCGCGGTTTTGCGATGCGTTAGCGTAGAAGTCGGCTTTGACGAACCAGTCGGGCTTTTCTAAGCCGGCGCTTAGTTTAAACGCTAGAGGCGAAACCTTAGGCAGCGCGTCGCCGTCTTTTAGGCCGCCCGCGTTTTTAGTCACCTTGCCGTAGACGTAGGATACGCCGGCACCCAGTCTAAATATGTCGGCCAGTAGCGTATCGCCCTCGATCTCGCCGCCGTATAGTAAGGCATCGGTATTAAATACATTTGATGACATGCCCATAGGACTATATTTTATCATTATGTAATCATCCATCTTAGAGACAAAGAAATTTGCGTTTAGTTCGTAGTTTTTATCTTTTAGCACGGCGCCAAAGTCTAGTTGCGTGTTTCTTTCTTTATTTAGCTTAAGATTATCGTCTTTACTCGTTTCCCAGTGATCTGGCAACCTTTGTGCATGGCCTAGTCCTGCGTAGAGCGTTAAATTT
Source organism: Campylobacter concisus (assembly GCF_015679985.1). Taxonomy (NCBI): domain Bacteria; kingdom Pseudomonadati; phylum Campylobacterota; class Epsilonproteobacteria; order Campylobacterales; family Campylobacteraceae; genus Campylobacter; species Campylobacter concisus. Next base: position 1,733,823 of record NZ_CP049239.1, read on the forward strand.
TGCAGATATTTTTCGTATCTAAAAAAGCCTGAGAATAAATTTTCTTTTCTGCTCTTATGCGTTTTTAACAGTTTTCTCTCGCCCGCGTCCAGCCTAAGTCCGCCAAAAAGCCCGTAGTCGTTTTCAAGAACGTATTCGTTTTGAGTGTATATAGTTTTATACGTTACCTTGCGCTCTTTTACGTGGGGCTTTGATACGGCGGAGTCCATTTCGGCTTTAGATACGCCCGCCATACCGCTTCCTGCGCCTCGCCATTTAAACGTATCTTGAGAATATCCCATGCCGATGAAGCTGGTTAGATTATCGAAATTTAACTCGCCTTCTAGCTTAAAGCCGTACATATCGCGTATCGGGTGACTGATGCTATATCCCTTGCCGCGCCCCGTGCCAGGCACCACCGGACGCATGGTGAAGTTGTCCATTATGTGATCGATTTGATGATAGTACGAGCTTAGCCTGATCTTGTGCTCGCCAACGTCTTGTTCAAATTTTAGTCCGAAAGACTTGCGGTCAAACTGCACGCCGTCTCTCATCCTATCGGCATAAGCCGCTTCTCCATTACCCAGATCCGCGCTTAGCTGCAAGGCGGTAGTATCCGTGGGCGTTAGCGTGCCTACGAGCGAAACGCTGTTGCGTTTATAGTGCGTATGCATTTTCTGTCCGTCGCCACTTTTATAATCGCCGCTCTGGTAGTGTCCGCCGGAAATTTCTAAGCTGCCAAGCTCGTTACCCGCCGCTACGTCTGCAGCAGTTTCAAATCCTCTAAAACTACCGCCAAGCACGCTTACGTTTCCTCCGAAGCTCGGTTTTGATAGCCTTGCTATCTCTCTATCGAAAAATATACCGCCACTAATGAGCGCGCCGTATCTAACGTCTTGCGGGCCTTTTACGATGCGAACCGAGCTATAATTTTGCGCCGAGATGTAAGTGATGGGCGTATCCATGCGCATGCCACAACCGCCATTTAGCGTGCTACCGTCGATTAGCACCGGCAGCCTAGCCGCCGTCTGCGAGCGGTAATAAACTTCGCTGCCACCTCCGCCCTTGCGCTCCATCGTAAAGCCGCTCAAATTTAAAAGTGATTTAGCGATGTCGCCATTTTCTAGTATCGCGCCTTTGCCCACTATTTGAGCCTTTGTCGGTTCGTCAAGAACGGACTTTTGTATCTTTGCGGAAACGGTAACCGGAGCCAAGTCTATCGTTTCTTCAGCACCAAGCATTAAATTTGGTACTAAAGCAAATGCTAAAACGTAAGAAATTTTCATGTTTAGTCCTATGAAATTAATATTTAAAATTAAAATTAAAGCAAAAATGAACTTAAACAAAGTATAAATATTTATATAACATTAATTTTACAATACAGAAATTTGACTCAAATAGTATTATTTTAGTTGGACTGCATTAAATATATAAAGAAGCGATTTTGGTGAATTAAACCGAAGCAATCTCGGTTTTATTAAAATTTAGCATTATAAAACCGAGATAAAAATTTATAAAATCTCTTTTATGAGTAGCTGCGGGGTAACAAGTCCGCGGAATGAATTTTTTGATATACAAAAGATAATATCTATCATCTCGCCCACTCTAGCGTGTTTTGTAAAGTTAAAAAATAGAGCCTCAAGTGTTTTATTATCCTTTTGCAAGATGAGCTTTAAGTGATTTTGATCTCTTCCTATAAGTCTTTCATTTTTAACGAGAGCATTTTCTATCTTAAAAACTGGGCGAGGATTCTTCTGTCCGTATGGCTCATAAAATTCTAAAATTTCAAGCAGTTCAAAGTCTATCTCGCTTGGCATTATGTCGCCAAGTAGCTCGTCCGAGCTTTTGCAATCTTGCATATTTAGGCATGAGCAACTTTTATTTATCGCTTCTTTAAATTTCACCAAATTTTCAGGCGCAAGCGTAAGTCCAGCCGCTCCTTTGTGACCGCCATAGCTTGTTAGTAAATTTTCGTGGCTTGCTATAAGAGATAAAATATCAAGCTTACCAATGCTTCTAGCACTACCTTTTGCACGGCCTTTATCGATACTAAAGACGATAGCTGGCTTTGCAAAGTGCTTTGCTAGGCGGCTAGCTACGATGCCTATCACGCCCTCGTGCCACTGCTCGCCCCAAGTGATGATGACTTCATCGTCTTCTTTTACGTCCTTTAGCGAGCACTCAAAGAGTTGGCGCTCCTCCTCTTTTCTGGAGTTGTTAAATTCAATGATCGTATCAAGGTAGTTGTAAGCCTCTTCTATGCTCTTTGCACGCAAAAAGTTAAATGAATTCATCGCATCGTCCATACGACCAGCTGAATTTATAAGAGGAGCTATAAGAAAGCTAATATCATCGCACTCAAATTTTTCCTTACCATAAAACTCTTTTATAGCATGAAATGCGGAACGCTTAGACGCATTTAGCTTACAAATACCAAGGCGAACAAGCATTCTATTCATATCTCTTAGCTCCATCATATCAGCGATTATCGCGATAGCTAAAAGCTCTAAAAACTTGCTCATATCGTAGTTTAGCTTGCAAACATCCTTTAGCGCGCCAACCAAATACCATGCCACTTCAGCACCGCAAATTTCGATATTTGGAAAGTTGCAGTCTTCTTGTTTTGGATTGATGATCGCATAGGCTTCTGGGAGAACAGCTGGAGGCATGTGATGATCAGTGATGATAAGATCGATGCCTTTTTCTTTACAGATAATGGCTGCATCGTTTGCAGAGATGCCATTATCAACGGTGATAATCAAGCTTACATCAGCTGAGAGTTCGTCTATTATCTCAGGATTTAGCCCATATCCATCTTTAAATCTATTTGGAATTTTTACTAGGTAGTCTTTCACGCCAAGATCATCAAAAAACTCAGCCAAAATTACGCTCGAAACAACACCATCAACATCATAATCGCCCACAATGGCTATACGCTCGTTTTTCTCGATCGCTTCTTTTATGCGATTAGCACCCTTGTAAATATCTTTTAAGGCACTTGGTGTTGGAATTTCACTAATTTTTTTATGTATGTCGTTACAAAATCTATGCGCTAGTAAATTCCTTATGTCCTCTTTATTTAGCATGGTTTTGGCAAGAATTTTTAAAGAACTTACCAACTTTATTTAATGCCACTTGTTCACTTAAATTTACACCCATATTGCCAAAAATTTGGCTATAAAAATACTTCTTTTTCATCGCAATCTTTCGTCTTTATTTTGAATGCTTGGATTATATCTTTTTGAAATTTAATTTCTTATAATTTTAAATGAAAGTAAGATTTTAGGGCTCATAGCAAGCTTAAAAGCTTTGTTAAATTGATAGTCTTTACAAATTTAACCCGCCAAAAATAGTAAGTATTAACAAAATTTATACAATTAAATTTATAAATTTTTAAATGGTTTATGCCAGAAAATTTAAACCATTTTTATGAAAATTTATTCTAAATTTCGCAAAAACTCCGCGTATTCTCTAGAGCCTTGCTCTAAATCGTCCTGGCTCGATACGTAGTCCACACCCGGAGTCTCTTCGGCGCCGTAAAATGCGAAAAAGTCGCGGTAATCGGCGCGAAAATAGTATTTAAATGCAAGCTCAAACGGCGTAAGAACCTCGCGCAAGCTAAAATGATAGCGTCCTTGCGGGCAGTAATCGCTCTTTTTGATGCCTGCGGTCACGGCTAGAGCTACCTTGCGCCCCGCTATGCCGTCCGAACCCCGTCCGTAGGCAAAGCCATGCGTCATCACCGCGTCGATCCACGATTTTAAAATCGGAGGGTAGGAGAAGTTGTGAAGTGGAAACTGCAAAACGAGGGCATCGTGGGCTCTGATGAGCTCTTGCTCGCACGCAGCGTCGATACTGCCGCCCCCATAAACCTGCGTCAAATCATGAATGCTAAAGTGCTGCGGCTCTTTGAGAGCCTCTTGTAGCAAGCGTTTGTTTATGACCGAGTTTTGGATATCAGGGTATGCTAAGATGATTAGAGTTTTCATTTTTCTCCTTAAAAATTTATAGAAAGAAGTGGGATTTATTTGGCAAATAATTGAATAAAACAGCAAAATTTTTAAAAGAATTTTTAGAGCCAGATGGCTCTAAATTTAAGATTTGACGTTTTCTAAACTTGCCTTTATAAAGCCTAATATCACAGGATTTGGTTTAGTTAGACGGCTAGTAAATTCAGGATGACACTGCACGCCCACAAACCACGGATGGCCTTTTAGCTCGATAGCCTCTATCAGTCCATCGCTCTCACCGCTTACCAAAAGACCATTTTTCTCAAAAATTTCTTTATATTTTGGATTTGCCTCGTAGCGGTGGCGATGGCGCTCTTTTACGCTCTTTGCATTGCCATAAATTTCAGCTAGAAGCGTCTTTGGTTTGATGTCGCAGTTATATGCTCCAAGCCTCATCGTGCCGCCAAGTGGGCTTGTGTGCGTTCTTATCTGTTTTTTGCCGTGAGCGTCGATAAAGCTATCTATTAGATAGATGATAGGATTTTTGCACTCTTTGTCAAATTCCATAGAATTTGCATCCTCTAAGCCCAAAACATCCCTTGCAAATTCAATTAGTGCTAGCTGCATACCAAGGCAAATTCCAAGATAAGGGATCTTATTTTCACGAGCAAATTTAATGGCTTGCATCTTGCCTAAAACGCCCCTCTCGCCAAAGCCGCCAGCGACTAAGATGCCATCAACGTCTTTTAAAAGCTCATTTACATTGTTCTCTTCTATCTTTTCGCTATCTATCCAGCGTAAATTTACCCTAGCATCCAAATTTGCTCCAGCGTGGATGATACCCTCAGTTAGGCTCTTGTAGCTCTCTTTTAGATCGATGTATTTACCTACAAATGCTATTGTAGTTTCATTTGTTGGAGCGATTATCCTTTTTACTAGGCTATCCCACTTTGCCATATCTGGTTTTAGCTCATTAAAGCCTAAATTTTCAGCGATTGGAGTTAGTATGTCTTGCTTTAAAAATGAAAGTGGAATTTGATAGATACTTGCGCTATCTAAGCTCTCTATAACACAATTTTTCTCAACACCACAGCTTGCTGCGATCTTATCTTTTAGCTCACGGTTTAGTGGCATTTCAGATCTGCAGATGATGATGTCTGGGGTTATGCCTATACGTCTTAGCTCGCCTACACTGTGCTGGGTTGGTTTTGTTTTTAGCTCGCCAGCTACTTTGATAAATGGTACAAGCGTTAGGTGGATATTTAGCGCTCTTTTTTTGCCAACTTCCACCCTTAGCGCTCTTATCGCCTCTAAAAATGGCAAGCCCTCGATGTCACCAACGGTTCCACCGATCTCAACTATGAGTACGTCTTTACCCTCGCCTGCTTTTTTGATGCGATCAACTATCTCGCCAACGATGTGAGGGATCACTTGAATAGTCTTTCCAAGGTAATCGCCTCTTCGCTCTTTTTCGATGACCGAGCTATAAACTCTACCCGTTGTGAAGTTATTATCTTGACTTAGGCTCTCATCTAAAAATCTCTCATAGTGGCCAAGGTCAAGATCTGTCTCCGCGCCATCATCTGTAACAAAAACTTCGCCGTGCTCAAGTGGGCTCATCGTGCCAGGATCTACGTTGATATATGGGTCAGCTTTTAAAACACTTACTTTTAGTCCGGAATTTTTTAAAAGAGTCGCGATAGACGCAGCTGCGATGCCTTTTCCAAGTGAGCTTAAAACGCCACCCGTGATAAAAATGTACTTCGTCTCTTTTGCCATTAAATTTCCTTAAATTTATTTATTTTTTAATTGCGGATTATACCCCTTAAATATTTAGTAAGGCATTAATCGTATAAATTTTAAAAATTATTCTTTAAGTCTTTTTGTTATAGACTTCACAAACTATGATAAAAAACTACCTAAACATCATTGCCTCTTTATATATAGACGGCTTTAAAAACATGAAAATAGGCAAAAAATTATGGCTTCTCATAATAATAAAGCTTATCATCATGTTTGGAATTTTAAAAGCCTTCATCTTTAACGAGACTCTAAATACCAAATTTCAAACCGACGAAGAAAAAAGCGAATTTGTAATTCGTAATTTAATAAAGGAATAAAATGTCTGAGATGGATTTTGTTGACTGGTCTAGGGCTCAGTTTGCGCTGACTGCCATTTACCACTTTTTGTTTGTCCCACTTACTTTGGGACTAAGTTTTATCATCGCCATTATGGAGACGATATATGTCAAAACTGGTGACAAAGCCTGGCTTGAGATAACGAAATTTTGGCTAAAGCTCTTTGGTATAAATTTCGCTATCGGTGTGGCTACTGGCATCATCATGGAGTTTGAGTTTGGTACAAACTGGGCGAATTACAGCTGGTTTGTCGGCGATATATTTGGCGCTCCTCTTGCGATTGAAGGCTTGCTCGCATTTTTTATGGAGAGTACATTTTTTGCCATTATGTTTTTTGGCTGGGAAAAGGTTAGTAAGAAATTTCACCTACTTTCAACTTGGCTTGTCGCGATCGGTTCAAATTTAAGTGCACTTTGGATCTTGATCGCAAATGGCTGGATGCAGTATCCAATAGGCATGAAATTTAACCCAGATACCGCCAGAATGGAGATGGAGAATTTCTTTGAAGTTGCGCTAAATCCTCTTGGAATTAGCAAATTTTTACACACAGTAACTAGCGGCTACACCATCTCAGCTATCTTTGTGATAGGAATTTCTGCTTGGTTTTTAATCAAAAAACGCCACATCTTGCTAGCTAAAAAAAGTATCGTGGTTGCTAGCGCATTTGGACTTATCACTTCGGCATTTTTACTACTTAGCGGCGATGAGAGCGCATATTTTGTAGCTCAAAAGCAGCCTATGAAGCTAGCAGCCATGGAGGGACTTTACAAGGGCGAGACTAACGCTGGGCTAGTTGCTGCTGGTATTTTAAACCTAGCTAAAGAGCTTGGCGACGAGAGCGAGCCATTTTTGCTTGAGATAAAGGTGCCTTACGCACTTGGTATCATGGCAAACAGAGGGCTTGACTCATTTACACCAGGTATAAATGACCTACTTTATGGCAATAGCGAGCACAATCTCATGAGCGTTGAGGAGAAGATGGCAAAGGGCAAAGTAGCTATCGAAGCTCTTAAAAACTACAAAGAGGCTAAAAAAGCAAATGACGAGAGTTTGATGAAAAGCTCGCTTTCAAATTTAGAGAGCAACCTAAATTTCTTAGGATATGGCTATCTTAAAGACGCAAAAGAGGCCGTGCCACCAGTTGCACTTACATTTTATAGTTTCCACATTATGGTCGCACTTGGCACTTACTTCATAGCTCTTTTTGCTATTACGCTCTATCTAAATCTTTCAAGAAAATATAAATTTGAAAACATAAGAGCGTTTTTGTGGATCTGCCTCTTTACCATACCGCTTGGCTACATCGCAGCTGAAGCTGGCTGGATAGTAGCAGAGGTCGGTCGTCAGCCTTGGGTGATACAAGATCTCATGACCGTTGGCGTTGGTGCTACGAATTTAGCAGACTCAAATATCAAAATTTCATTTATATTATTTGCTGTTTTATTTACGGTCTTGCTGATTGCTGAGATCAAAATCATGCTTAAGCAAATAAAGATAGGATTTAATGATCATGCATAGTTTAAGCTTAGAAAATTTACAAATTTATTGGTGGTTTATAGTTAGCCTTCTTGGCGGACTTTTGGTCTTTATGATGTTTGTTCAAGGTGGCCAGTCGCTCATCTTTAGCCTTGGCAAGGACGAGCTTAAAAAAGACATGCTCATAAATTCTATCGGTAGAAAATGGGAGCTTACATTTACGACGCTTGTTATGTTTGGAGGCGCGTGCTTTGCGGCGTTCCCGCTATTTTACGCTACTAGCTTTGGTGGCGCTTACTGGGTTTGGCTGGCTATTTTATTTTGCTTTATCATCCAAGCTGTAAGCTACGAGTACCGCAAAAAGCCTGATAACTTCTTAGGCGCTAGAACTTATGAAATTTTCCTTTTCATAAATGGCTCACTTGGCGTTATCCTTATTGGCATGGCGGTTAGTACATTTTTTAGCGGCAGTGACTTTGTGCTAAATGAGCATAACTTTGTCGAGTGGAAGACTCCATTTCGCGGCCTTGAAGCATTGGCAAATCCTTACTTGTATTTGCTTGGCATAGCGATGTTTTTCCTATCTCGCGTAGGCGGCTGCTTGTATCTTATAAATAACATCGCTGATGGCGAATTTATACAAAATGCTAGAAAACAGCTATTTATCAACACCGTGCTATTCTTGCCATTTTTCCTAGGCTTTCTTGCTTGGGTGCTTACAAAAGATGGCTTTGTATACGACGCAAACGGCGTAGTTAGCCTTATGCCTTACAAATATGCTATAAATTTGATCGAAATGCCTATCGTTGGCATATTGCTTCTTGTTGGCGTTGTTTTGGTACTTGTTGGAATTTTCCAAGGGGCATTTACAAAAAGTATTCGTGGAATTTTTGCTTACGGCCTTGGTGTAACACTGGCCGTGACTGCACTATTTTTAATAACTGGCCTAAATGGCACTGCATTTTATCCATCATTTAGCGACCTTGCTAGCTCGCTAACTATCAAAAATGCAAGCTCTAGCCACTACACACTTGGCGTTATGGCCTATGTTAGCTTACTAGTGCCAGTAGTGCTTGCTTATATCATCGTCGTCTGGAGAGCGATAGATAGCAAGAAGATCACGCAAGACGAGATCAAAAACGATCATCACGCATACTAAGGATAAAAGATGTTAGAAGCAGGAATTTTTTTGATACTTTGGCCAGTGACACTATTTGCTAGCTACAAATTTGTTCTTTTTTCTCTTAAGAAATTTGACGCAAATAACTAAAATTTAGGGGCATTTGCTCCTAAATTCTTCTTTTCATTTTTACCCTTTAAAACGACTCTTTTATAAATTTACTTAAGCCACTTTTCATATATGCGTTAGTTTTGTGTGAAATTTGGGTAGTAAGATATCATTAAATTTTATTAAAGGAGCAAAAATGAGCAAGAATTTCTTAGGTTCTGTTGCCCTTGCGGCTGTTTTGGTTAGTGGTCTTAGTATAGGCATCACGCCACTAGAGGCTGGAGTCCTGGCTCATCACGTAAAGGTTCAAGGCGAGCTTGGATCAGTCTTTATAAATCCATATGACGTATCGCCTCTAACTGCTATCATTGATAGAGCTGGCAAAGACATCAAAGATATCCACGTCAAAGTAAAAGGCAAGCCAGATGGAGGCATCGACATCGACTACAACGTCTCAGAGCATGCTTTGCTTACGCATGATGGTGTGCCTATTTGGGGCCTTTATCCTGACTATCTAAACGAGGTCGTGCTTAGCTACACATTTAATGGAGCTAAAAAGGTAGAAACATATAAAATTTACGCCCAGCCTATCGTCACATATAGCCGTGATTTTAGATTTTCTCACATGCAAAAGACTCGCGTAAAAAAGGTCGATCCTGCCTTTAAGAACAGGCTCTATCTCATAAATAACACGATCACAAGCGTCTATAAACCGCTTGATTGGAAAAATGGCGGAGCTGCTAGTTGGAATGACTTTACCGAAAACTACATCGTAGACACCAAAGGTGAGGTTAGATGGTATCTTGACTATCAAAAATTTTACGACCGCAGCGAGAGAAGAGTGATGGATGGGGGCATGATGATGGGCTTTCATCAGCTCAAAAATGGCGATATCAGCTTTGGTATGGCTCAAAGATATCTAAGATATGACCTTATGGGAAAAGAAATTTATAACCGCCCGCTTCCAAGAGGCTACATCGATCTAAGCCATGAAGTTATGCCATTAAAGGATGATCACGCACTTCTTAGGGTTGGCAAATACAACTACCACCACAAAGATGGCAAAATTTCTCACACTATAAGAGATCACATCATTGAGGTCGATAGCACCGGTAAAGTGGTCGAAGAGTGGGATCTAAATGAAATTTTTGGCAACAATGTCTACCGTAGCAACCTCATAAAAGCGCTTGATGCTAGAGCTGTTTGCCTAAACATCGACATGGACGCAAAGGAGATAAAGATAAGTAATGATCTACCATTTGGCGATATCACCTCTACTGGCACAGGTAGAAACTGGGCTCACGTCAATTCGATCTCGTATGACGAGAGCGACGATAGCATTATCCTCTCACTTCGCCACCAAGGTATCGTAAAGATAGGACGTGGCAAGAAAGTAAAATGGATATTGGCTTCGCCTGAGGGCTGGAGTGAAGAATTTAAAGCCAAAGTGCTAACTCCAGTCGATAGCAAAGGCAATAAGATAAAATGCGAAAACTCAAAATGCGAGGGCGAATTTGACTGGTCATGGACTCAGCACACCGCATGGCTAACACCAAGATATGACAACAAAGGCAGCATAAAACACCTAAGCGTATTTGACAATGGCGATGCAAGAGGCATGGAGCAGCCAGCCTTTAAAGAGGATAAATACTCACGTGCAGTTGAATATAAGATAGATGAGAAAAAGGGTACGGTTGAACAAACTTGGCAGTTTGGTAAGGAGCGTGGCTTTGACTTTTATAGTGCAGTTACTAGCAACGTCGAGTGGCAAAAAGATAAAAATACCTACTTCATCTCAAGCTCAAACGTAAATTTGCTTAAGCCAGATAAGACTATCAAAATGGTTTTAGTTGAGATCGATCCAAATACAAATGAGATCAAATTTGAGATGGATGTGGACTCTGCTTCAAGAGATGATGTTGCTTATAGGGCGATGGTTATTGATCCGGAGGTATTTAGTTATTAGCAGTATCTGGTGTGAGATTTTTCTCGCACCAGCTTTTAGTTGTTGTTTTGAAATTTATAGATTGCTTCTTTGATTCTAGTAAGGTTAAAATTTATCGCTCGCTCTAGTTCTGGCAAGTCTATATCTTTATCCGCTTCAAACACTTTTACCATTTCGCTTAGCTCTTTTGTCTCATCACTTTCAAGAACTGTGCTTTTAAAATTATCATCGTCTATCTGGTCAAATTTTAAAAAGATCGATGCAAATTTATCTTTCAAAATTTCTTTATTTAGCTTTCTATTTTCCAAAGCTTTCTTTGTTCCACCATTTTTATTACAGGTTCTAAATATAGAATCTATTGTTTCATTCACTTCATCAAGTAAAATTTCTGTTTTTTCACTTTGCATATAAAACTCTCTTAACTATAAATTAAATTTAAAATAAAAGCTAAATCGCTCTTGTTTTGGAGATTAGAAGTTGTTTTACTTCTTCGCGTAAAAAGGAAAAATTAAAGTTGTATTTGTGAAGTTATTTTCATAAAAGTTTGCGCCAGAATTTAAAATTTTAGTTTGCATTGGCATCACTTTTATGCCCTCTATTTTTACGATCATTTTCTCATCCTTGTTAAAAAATTTTATCGCATTGTATAAATTTTCATAAGTCTTGTAAATTGTACCAAGGTACAATAAAGCCCTATAAATCAATATTTATAACACATTGATAATATTTTTACGTTATTATTTTGCATACTGCTTTGATTAAAATTACCGAAATTTCGTAGCTATTTAGCTCATCCTTTTTGACTAAATTTTAAAAATTTAATGTGTTATTTATGTAATAAAAAAATTTTTAAATTTGCAAAATTTTTTTAAAATCTTTGATACTTTATATGTGATAAAATCCTCTCAAATTTTAAAAAAGGATCAAATTTGAGAAGCGATATAATCAAAAAAGGCTACACAAGAGCCCCACACCGCTCACTTTTACGTGCGACTGGGCTAAAAGACGATGACTTTGCTAAACCCTTTATCGGCGTTGCAAACAGCTTTATAGAGATCATTCCAGGGCACTTTTTCTTAAACAAATACGCACAAATTTTAAAAGATGAAATTCGCAAAAATGGCTGTATTCCATTTGAGTTTAACTGTATCGGCGTAGATGATGGCATCGCGATGGGGCATGGAGGCATGCTATATAGCTTGCCTAGCCGCGAGATCATCGCAAACTCGATAGAAACCGTGATGAACGCTCATGCACTTGACGCACTTGTTTGTATGCCAAACTGCGACAAGATCGTCCCTGGCATGGTTATGGGTGCTTTAAGGGTCAATGTCCCAACCGTGTTTGTAAGCGGTGGCCCAATGAAAAAGGGCTACACAAAAGATGGCAAGCCGATTGATCTTGCGACTGCGTTTGAGGCGGTTGGTAAATTTGAGACCAAAGAGATAGACGAAGCCGAGCTAAGAGATATCGAGTGCAATGCATGTCCAAGCGGTGGCAGCTGTAGCGGTATGTTTACAGCAAATTCTATGAACACGCTTTGTGAAGCGATGGGTATAGCGCTCCCTGGCAACGGCACCATCCTGGCGCTAACTCCAGAGCGTGAGGAGCTCATCAGGCAAGCTGCTCGTAGAATTTGCCAGATCGCCCTTGATGAGAAATTTAAGATAAGAAACATACTAAATGAAAAGGCGATCCGCAACGCTCTTGTCGTTGATATGGCAATGGGTGGTAGCAGCAACACCGTCCTTCACATGCTAGCTATCTCAAGAGAAGCTGGCGTAAATTTAGACATCAAAGAGCTAAATAAGATCAGCCAAAACATCGCTCACATCGCTAAGATCAGCCCAAGCTTGCCAAATGTGCATATGGAGGATATCGGCAGAGCTGGTGGTATGAATGCAGTGATAAAAGAAATTTCACGCAGAGATAATGGCATGCTAAATTTAGACAATCTCACAGTTAGTGGCGAAACTCTGGGAGAGCGCGTAAAGATAAGTGACATCAAAGATGAGAGTATCATTCACAAAGTAGAAAACGCCTATTCGCAAGTTGGCGGACTTGCCATTTTGTTTGGAAATTTAGCCAAGCAAGGCTGTGTCATCAAGACAGCTGGCATCGTTGGCGAGCGTAAATTTAGCGGCAAAGCAGTCTGCTTTAACTCACAAGACGAAGCTATAGCTGGCATTTCAAGTGGTAAAGTAGATAAAGGCGATGTCGTCGTCATCCGCTACGAAGGCCCGCGCGGAGGCCCTGGTATGCAAGAGATGCTAAGCCCTACCTCACTCATCATGGGACGAGGCCTTGGCGCAGACGTGGCTCTCATCACAGATGGTCGCTTTAGCGGAGCGACAAGGGGTCTAAGCATCGGTCACGTAAGTCCAGAAGCAGCTGAAGGCGGCATGATAGGCTTGCTACAAGACGGCGATATCATCGATATAGACGTCGATAAATACGAGATAAACGTTCGCCTAAGCGAAGCCGAGATCGCAAAGAGAAGAGCAGAATTTAAGCCAATTGATAAACCGCTAACATCTCGCTGGTTAAGGCAATACCGCAAACTAGTCACAAACGCAAGCAACGGAGCGGTGTTAGAAGCATAAAAATTTATCACAAAAGCAAGGAGTGGCCTCTTTGCTTTTTGTAAAACTATTAAAATTTCTTCATTTTTTAAGGATACTAAATGCAACAAGATTTCTATTTTTATGCTGCCATATTTTTAGGAGTACTATTTTTGATTGCGATATTTGTCATCTATTCATTTAATAGAGACAAACTCGAGCTAAAAAGAAATTTGGCGCAAAAAGAGCAAGAAAATTTTGAAATTTCATCAAATCTAACAAATTTAGTATCTAAAAATAGTGAAAATCTGCAGCTAATCAGTGAGCAAAAAGCAAGACTTATGTCAAATCACGAGCGAATAGACGAGCTCATCGGCGAGATCGATGCGCTAAAAACCAAAATAGCCCAAAAAGATGAAGCCGAAGACGCGATGGAGCGCGTGATAAACGAGCTTAAAGAGAGTATCGGTACAGCAAATGAAAGAGCCAAGAATAATGAGGCAAATTTCACTGCAACTCTAGCTGAGCTAAATCAAAATAAAAATGCTTTAACTGAAGCAAATGAGAGAGAAAATAGATTAAAACGTGATATGGCTGTGCTTAGAAATGAAATAGAAGCAAAAGAAAATAGCCTAAAAGAGCAGGAGACAAATTTATTAAAAGTAAAAAATGAATTAAATTTGGAATTTTCTAATCTTGCAAATAAAATATTTGAAGAAAAAAGTGCAAATTTCACACAAAATAGCCAAAATTCTTTAGATCTTTTACTAAAGCCATTAAAGGAGCAAATTTCAACCTTTCAAGAGCGCGTAAATGCAGTCCACGACGAATCAGTTAAAGGCATGAGCGCGCTAGGAACGCAGATTAAGCACATAAGTGAGATTGGTATCTCAATGTCAAAAGAGGCAAACTCGCTAGCCACTGCACTAAAAGGTAGCAATAAAACACTTGGTAACTGGGGCGAAATACAGCTTGAACGCACATTTGAGGCTTCTGGACTTATAAAAGATGAGCATTACTTGACACAACAAAATTTCAAGAACGAAGAAGGCAAACGTCTTATTCCTGATTTTATAGTAAAGATACCAGATGGCAAGCATCTAATAGTTGATTCTAAAGTCTCACTTATAGCTTACGAAAAGGCTATCACAGCCAGCAATGAAGAGGAGCTAAATTTAGCATTGAAAGAGCATATTGCTTCTATGAAAAATCACATAGATAGTTTAAATAGCAAAAATTACGGTGAAATCGTACCTGATAGCCCTGATTTTGTATTGATGTTTATACCAATTGAGCCGGCATATATCGAGGCTATAAAATTTGATAGTTCACTTTTTGACTATGCGTTTCAAAAGCACGTAATACTAGTATCTCACACTACGCTTATGCCTATTCTTCGCACAGTGGCAAATTTATGGCGCATAGAGCGTGGCAATGAAGAGGCCAAAAATATCGTAAAGAGTGCGATTAAAATTTATGATAAAGTCCGCAATGTGGCCGAGCACATGAATAGGCTTAGCAATACACTAAATACTGCAAATAAACATTTTAACGCCCTTGCATCAAGTTTTAGTGGTAGAGATGGTCTTGTTAGTAGACTTGAAAATTTTAAACGCTTGTCTCCAGACGAGCAAAAAGATATAGAAGTAAAAGAGATCAGCGTAAATAACGAATTAGAAAAAGAGGATTAGGATATGGCTAGAAAAACTAGCCATAAAATTTATTTTAAAAGACCTTGTTTTTTCATTTGATCCATTACTTGAGCAAACATCTCTTTAGCTTGTTTGCAAGTAGCGTCTTGTTGCTCTTTTGGAAGTGCAGCAAGTTGTTTCATAGATTGTGCTTTTTGATCTTCATACATTTTTACTTGTTGCTCTTGACCAGCTTGTTTGTAAGCTTCGACCATTTTGTCGATGTCTGAGAAGTAAGACTTGCAAGTATCTGTAAGATCTGCAGCGTTTAGGCTTAGTGCAAAGCCAAGAGTAGCTAAAACTAAAAGTGATTTTTTCATCTCTTTCTCCTTGTGAAAATTTAAGGAGATTATATAACTTTTTTATTTTAAATAGATTTAAATTTATTAAATTTAGCCAAGACAAGCGCCTTGGCTAAAATTTTGGCTTTTTAGCCTAAGAATTCGCGCTTAAAATACTCTTTTGGAGCTTTGCAAAGTGGGCAAGCGCCTGGAGCTTTTTTGCCTCTGTGAACGTGTCCGCACACTTCGCAAACCCAGATATCCTCTTCATCGCTCTCAAAAAAGCCCTCTTCATCAAGCATCTTTTTAAGCTCTAGATACTCCCTCTCATGCTCAACCTCAACCTTGCCGATCGCGTTAAATAGCCTTTCAACATCTCTTAGCTCTTCTTCTTTTGCGATCTTTGCAAAGTCTGGATACATCGTCGTATGCTCGTAGTTTTCGCCAGCTGCAGCGTCAAGTAAATTTTTATCCATCTTATCGATCGGATCGTTCATCATCTCGTGATATTTCTTAAATTCAGCCCTTGCGTGCCATTTTTCGTTTTCAGCTGCCTCGTAAAAGTGTCTAGCTATCGCGTGATAGCCTGCTTCTTTAGCTAGGTCGCCGTAAAGCTCATACTTGTTTCTAGCTTGTGACTCGCCAGCAAATGCCTTCATCAAATTTACCGCTGTTAAATTTTCAGTGATGCATTTCATCTCTTCGCCACAACAGGTTAGTCTGCCGCCGCCAACCTTTTGCACCTCGATCTCGTTGCCGCATTTTTCGCATTTGTATGTTTCGTACTGTCTCATTTTGACTCCTATTTTGATAAATTTTGAGTGGATTATAACCAAATAATTAAAATAAGTAAATAATAATTTTTATTGATAACGTATATTATTATTTTATTTTTTGCATAAAATTTGTGTGAGTTTTGTTACAAATGGAGAAACTAGCAAAAGCACAGGATAAGCTACTACAAAGGCTTTTACGTAGGCGATTAGCCAAATTTTAACAAAGCCATCAATAAAACCAAGGTTTAGATATGTCAGCACAAATGACATAAAAAACGCCATAAATGCTGACATTATAAACGCAAAAACATATTTATAAAATTTTGCTGGTATCATGAAATTTTACCTATCAGCTCGCCTAGCCTCTTTGCATGATCAAGCGCCTTTTCCTTCATCAAAGCAAGCTTTGCCTCATCGTGCCTGCTCTGATATGATAGCCCTCCGCTATAAACATAGCCTGCAAACTCCATGCCACACATATTTGCTAATGCCTTAAGTGGCGGCAAAAACTCCTCTATCTCGTAGCGCTGAAGTGCCTCTTTTTTATAAAGCTCCTCAGGCGCGCCAGAGGTAAATGAAAGCACCAGCTTCTTGCCACGTAGCTTATCTCCGCTGCTGCCATGAGAGAAGCCATGAACTAGCACATCTTCAAACCACTTTTGTAAAAGCGATGGCACGCCGTACCAGAAAAATGGATAAACAAGCACGATCACATCAGTCTTTACTAGCTTTTCTTGCTCGGCTTTTACGTCTATCACGTAGTTTTTATAAAGCTCGCTTAGTATGTCAAATTTAGCCTCTGGCACCTGCTTTTTTAGCTCGCTCAATATAATCTTATTTGCAAAGGAATTTTCAAGGTCAGTGTGACCTGATACAACTAAAATTTCACTCATTTTCGCCCCTTAAATTTACTTTCTTAAATTTACTTGCAAACAAAGCTACTTGCCTTGCTGGTATCTCCGCCCACGTATGTAGCCACCTTTGGATAGGCACACACCAAAAATTCCTTGCTAACGTAGGTCCTACTCTTAGCTAGCATGCTCTTTGGCGCTTCGCCCTTTCATTCGACCCCACATCTATGATTTCATTGTTTAAAATTTTCACATCTTTTAAACTCTCACATCCGGCCCTATCAAGAGCAAAAGTCGTGCTACCAATGAGTGCTAGTGCGCAAAAAAGCGAAATTTTTTTCATAAGATCTCCTAAAATTTTACCTTGCTAAATGAGGTCTCGTTTTTGAGACCAAAGCCGTCAAATTCGTCTATTAGCCCTGCTCGCTCTTTGGCGTAAGCCTTGTAGTTTTCGCTGTGGCGGTAGCTCTCAAAGCTAGCTTCGTCTTTGTAAATTTCAACCAGCACCCACTTGTTTGGCGCATCCTTTTTACTAAAGGCAAACTGCGCATAAGCGCCCTCATCTACGCTTTTTTGCATATATTTTTTGATGATCTTTTCAAATTTCGTATCGCTCTTTGCTAAAAGGCTTAAATTTGTGATGTGAAAGTAGGCATCTTTTAGCCTCTCCGGCGTTAAATTTTTAGAAAACGCAGCCCTCTTTTTTACACCAATAGCCTTTTTGCTAGCCAAAATTTCAGCGCTTACGCTTGCAAATTTCTTAAAATGCGCCGAGCTTATATGCTTTTTATAAGCCGCCTCGTCCTTGTAAAACTCAAGCAGGTAAAATAGCTCTGGCTTGCTCTTTGCGCTTGCAAAAAAGATCGCCTGTGTGCCTGGCTCGCTCTTTGAGCTAAGGATATTTTCCCTGCCAAGCTGTCTCAGCAAGCTCTTGTTATTTAGCGTTGAAAGCAGCTCGTATAAGCTCACTTTCGCCTCCGCCCCAAAGGCAAAAGCTGCCGAAAATACTAATAAAAATAGCTTTTTAATCATCAAATTTCCTTAAATTTATTTCTCAACCACTCTTTTAATCCAAGCAAAAAGCTCGTCTAAATCGTAGTCGCCGCCATGTCCTTGTCCCCAGATCGCTTCAAAATCAACCTCTTTGCCAGCATTTTTAAGCGAAAGCGCGAGCATAGCAGGTACGGCAAGGGCTAAGTCGGTGTCGTTTGTGCCCTGTCTTATGCGGTAAAATTTCGCCGCTTCATTATTTTTAGTGTAGTTCATCGCATTCATCATCTTTATGACGCTAGCCTCTGCCATCTCGCCCAAGCTTCGCTCTTTTGCAAATTTAGTAAAGTGCTTCGCAGGCGTTTTGCTATCGCCAAAAAGGTCATTTTCTGGATTTTCTAGCCCAAGGCCATCAAATGCAACCACCGCTTTGGCGCGTTTTAGCGAAGTGATGAAGTCCTCAAATTTGAATGTATATCCAAGCGAACAGCCCTGCGTATCAAGAGTGATAAATTTAGGCGTGAGCGTGCTTTTGTCGCTGCTTTTTGTAGCGGTAAATGCCTTTGAGATGAGGGCGTTTATATACTCCTTGAAGCTGCCCTCGCCGTTTTCATCAAGGCTTAGCGCGTGGCCTTTGGCGTCTTTTAAATTTAGCGAGTTTAGATAGGCTGGGAATTTGCTCTTTAGCTCGCGCGAGAGCTCTTTTTGCGTGGCGTTTAGCTCGCCTGTGATCATTTTTGGCTTTTTGCTCCTGTCGTTAAAAGAGTCCGCGTCAAGACTTGCAAAATCAATCCTCTCAAATTTATCCAAATCCCCAAACATCCACTCATACGCCTCGTCCTCATGCTCCAAATTTGTCACAGGGCAGTAGGCTGAAGCGGCATAAATTTGATCATCCGCCTTTGCAGCGCCTAGCTCTTTAAGATATGGCTCATACTCTTTTGCATTTGCGCTAGTGCCAAGAAGTGCCGACATCGCGCCGCCTGCGCTCGTACCGTTTGAGATGATCTTGTTTGCGTCGCCTGGCATAAATTTGTCGTTAAATTTAAGATATCTAACGGCCGCTTTTAGATCGACTATCGCAGCTGGTGCCTTGCCGATAAATTTCTCGCCATCTTTTAGCGTCCTACCCCTAGCGCCAACGCTTGCCACGACGTAGCCTCTAAGAAGCGCTTCAAGGGTGGCATTTGGTTTTTCGTTTTGGATTTCTGGCTTTTGTGGCATTGCGCTCATGTAGCCGCCGATCGCGTTTGGCATAAGGATAGCGCTCTTTTGGTCGCTAAATTTACCCTCTGGCACATAAAAATTTAGTACCTGATAGTCGCTAACCGGCTTTGCCACATAGACTATGCCTTCATATGCTCTAAATTTAAGCGTCCTCTCGCCAACTTGCACGCTTTTTAGCTCAAATTTGCTTTCATCAAATTTAAGTTCATTTCCAAAGCAAGCGCCCACCAAACAAACCCCTAAAATAGCAACTCTAACACCTTTCATGATCTGCCTTTTTATTTTGTCCTACTTTTTGCTCCACATCCTTGGCGTAGGCTACCAGGGCTTTAGCGCCTAGTTATCTTTTGGCTCGTATTTGACCGCATAGTCAAATTTTGGCTTACTTAGGCTAAACTCAAAGCTATCTCTATCGACCGAGCCAACGCAATAATGGCTATCATAAAGGCGAAGCAAAAACTCCGCCATCTGCTCGCTCGTATGATACTTTTTAAACGCTTTGTCGTAGTCGTAGTTCTCTTTGCTAGTTGCCACCATGCCAAATTCTGTCTTTGTGGCAGCTGGGGCCAGCACTTTTGCTTGCATCTTTGCCTGCTTATCTTGTGCTAGTTCGTGGTAAAGTCCCTCACTAAAGGCACTTACGAAAAATTTGCTAGCGCAGTACGTGACGGCGTTTGACACTATCTTGTAGCCGCCTATCGAAGATATGTTTATAAGCTGCGTATCTTTGTCCTTATACTTTTTCGTAAAGAGCGTTGAGAGCGTGACAAGAGAGATGATGTTTAAATTTATCATCTGTGTGATCTTGTCTAAATTTTGCTCGCCGACCTTGTTGTAGTCGCCAAAGCCAGCATTGTTTATAAGCGCTTTTAGCTCAAATTTTTCTAAATTACGCCAAAGAGAAAGAGCATTTTCTTGTTTTGAAAGGTCGCAAAGCTCTATCACCACATCGACATTTGCAAATTTAGCTATCTCGCTTTTTAGCTCCTTTAAAAGCTCGCCACGCCTTGCAACAAGGATCAAATTCTCCCCACTCTTTGCAAATGCCTTTGCCGCGGCCGCTCCTATGCCTGAGCTTGCTCCAGTGATGGCGATGTATCTTTTCACTTCGCATACTCCATAGGGCTATAAATTTTGACACCTTCGCTGTGGTCATCTTGCGCTACTTGCATGATCACTTTAGCGATGTCAGCCGCCCTCATCGGACGATACTCGTCAAAAAAGCCTTTTGGGATAAATTTAAACGCCTTTATCGCCATGTACTCGCCAAGCCTAAATTCCTTTCTCTCAGCCTCAATAAGTGGCAGCCTAGCGATGTGAAATGAGCTATATCCAAGCTCTTTTATCTTTGCTTCTGCTTGACCTTTTGCCTTTAGGTAAAACGAGCCTGACTTTCTGCTAGCACCTGCAGCCGAGAGCAAGACAAAACGTTTTGCGCCGCACTCCAAGCCAAATTTCGCAAAATTTAGCGGATAGGTCACATCGACTTTGTAAAACTGCTCCTTGTGCTTTGCCACCTTCATCGTCGTGCCAAGCGCGCAAAAGACATCATCAGCGATAAATGGCACCTCATCTTTTAGCTCGTCAAAATTTACTATCTTTACTTCAAGCTTTTCGTGAGTAAATTCTAGCTCATGCCTAGCAAGGGCGATAACCTTGTTGTAGTACTCACTCTCGCATAAATTTTTTAAAATCTCACTTCCCACAGCACCGCTAGCTCCAGCTATAAGGGCGATCTTTTTCATATCTTTCCTTTGTAAAATTTAGATAAATTCTATCTCGCTAAGGCAAAAATTTCACTTATGGCCTCTTTTGTATAAATTTGCTCCAAGCCCCTGCCCTTTGCGTAGTCATAAACTAGCGTCATGATCTCGTCTAAATTTGACTCATCAACGCCGATCTCAATTAGGCTTGTAGGTGTACCGATCTTGCTAAACCACTCTTTTAATTTCTCTATGCCTGCGTCTGCGTCATCCACGCCAAAAATTTCTTTGCCAAAGCGCTTAAATGCCTCTAAATTTCTACTCTTATACCACTTCATCCAAGCTGGCATCACGACACTTAGCCCAGCTCCATGCGCACAATCAACCACCGCACCTATGGCGTGCTCAATCATGTGGTTTGGATATGAGTAGCCAGCCGTGCCAACGTAAGTTAGGCCATTTAGCGCCATCGTCGCAGCCCAAGCAAACTCGCCTCTAGCGTCATAGTTTTTTGGCTCTTTTAGTAAAATTTCAGTCGTTTTCATAACGGTTTTTATGTTTGCTTCGATGTATAAATTTATGATCTCAGGCTGAATGCTAGCCGTAAAATAGCCCTCGATGCTGTGAGCAATAATGTCTGAGGCCGAATACACCAAATACTCTTTGCTCACGCTTGCTTGAAGCACTGGGTTTATCACTGAAACTTTTGGGTAAAGACATGCTCCGTGCATAGCAAATTTCTGTTTTGTGGCTTCGTTTGTGACGACCGAGCCGCCGTTCATCTCTGAGCCAGTTGCTGCAAGCGTTATGATGTCAAATATCATAAGCGCTTCACTTGGATCTTTGCCGGTAAAAAAGTCCCAAACGTCGCCGTTATATTTAGTTCCAGCAGCCACAGCCTTTGCCGTGTCAAGTACTGAGCCGCCGCCTATGGCTAGCACGCTATCGACGCCTTGTTTTTTAGCTAAATTTATGGCCTCATTTACCTTGCTTAGAACTGGGTTTGATTTCACACCACCGATCTTGCAAAACTCAATACCATTTGCGCTTAGGCTCTTTGTCGCCACGTCAAAAAGGCCATTTTGCTTGATCCTTTCACTACCATAAATAATAAGTGTCTTCTTAGCGCCAAATTCTCTCATATATCTGCCGATGTTTTGCTCTTTGTCTTTGCCAAATTCTATTCTTGTGGGATTTAAAAAGCTGAAGTTTTGCATAGTTTCTCCTTACTAAATTTTAATGATTATAGTTTTGCAAAGCAAAAATTTTTGTTAAAAATAATGAGTAGAAATTTAAAAGTTTCTTAGTTTGATAGGAAGTTTTGAGATTATTTTTTTCGGATCAAAGCTACTTTTAGCATCAACCAAATTTCCAAAATTTTCACCTGTGCTAAGGAATTTTTGCAAATAATAATTGCCTCTATATCCAAGGTCATAAAGAATTTCAGACATCAAAGAAATATCTGTTTCATCTAAAAAATCTGCATGCACGGTTGTTCTTACTTCAAAATCAAAATTTATCTCAAGCAGATATTTTAGTGTACTAATAAATTTTTCATATAAATTTGAGCCAGTTACGCCAGCAAATTTCTCTTTTGGTGCTTTAAAATCAAGTGCAATATAGTCAATCAACCCTTCACCTATCGCCTCTTTTAAAATCTCAATATGAGAGCCATTTGTATCGACCTTTAGGCAAAAATTTCTTGACTTAACCTCTCTTGCGAGTTTTAAAAACAAAGGATTTGCCGTGCATTCGCCACCGCTAAATACGATGCCATTTAGCTTACCTATACGGCGGTCTAAAAAGCTACAAACCTCATTCATACTTATAGTACCATTTGAGTTTACAACCTCTACGTTGTAGCAGTATACACACCGCATATTACAGCCTGCAAACCAAACTACCGCTGCCACTTTGTCTGGATAATCAAGCGTAGTAAATGGCGTTATGCTAAAGACTTTATGCAAATTTGTGGACCTTTTGAGATTTAAAAGGCACAGAAGATTGTGCCTTTTTTATTTGAGTTTTTATGTTTTTATTGGCTGCGGTAATTATCTTTTGCAGCAACTTGCGTATTCATCAAATTTAATACGCTCTTTATGCTCGCCTTTTTTACCAAGGTTAAAGCTCTCAACTGGGCGATGATAACCCATAACACGAGTATAGACTACGCATTTTGTGCGTTTGTCTTGTACTTTTTCCAAAATTTCTTTTTCTGTCATTTCCTCTCCTTATTTGGAATTGTTTTTCTCTTTTTCTATTAATTCTGCATCACAAAGTGGACAAAATTCATGCTCTCCAGCAATGTAGCCATGTTTTGAACAAACGCTAAACACAGGCGTTATCGTGATATATGGAAGCTTATAATTTGAGATTATGCTCTTTACAAGCTCCTTGCAAGCTTTAGGTGAGCTAATCCTTTCTTTCATATAAAGGTGAAATACTGTGCCGCCAGTATATGAAGTCTGAAGATCATCTTGCAAATCAAGCGCCTCATAAGCATCATCTGTAAAATTTGCTGGAAGCTGGGTTGAGTTTGTGTAGTAAATATTCTCCCCGCCACCTGCTTGGATGATGTCTGGATAGCGCTTTTTATCCTCTTTGGCAAAGCGGTATGTTGTGCCCTCAGCTGGAGTCGCCTCAAGGTTGTATAAATTTCCAGTCTCTTCTTGAAATGTCCTTATCTTGTCGCGCAAAAACTCAACCATCTCAATAGCAAAATCTCGTCCAAATTTTGTTGAGATATTCTCTTTATCATTTGTGAAATTTCTAAGAAGCTCGTTCATGCCATTTATACCGATTGTGCTAAAGTGGTTGTTAAAGTGCTTTAGATATCTAGCCGTATAAGGATAAAGCCCTCTATCATACATCTCTTGGATAAATTTACGCTTTTTTTCAAGCGTTGATTTAGCAAGTTCTAAAAGATAGCTTAGCCTGTTATAAAGTGCGACTTTATCGCCTTTGAAGTTGTATCCTAGGCGAGCCAAATTTATAGTAACGACGCCGATAGAGCCTGTCATCTCAGCACTACCAAAAAGGCCACCACCTCGTTTTAAAAGCTCTCTTAGATCAAGTTGCAAACGGCAGCACATAGAGCGGACATGCCCTGGTTTGTAGGCTTTTTCGTTTTCTATCTTATTGCCATTTTCGTCATAAGTATATTGTGAGCCGATAAAATTTTGAAAGTAGCTTGAGCCCATTTTGGCGGTATTTTCAAAGAGTACATCCGCCACTTCGCTATCCCAGTCAAAATCCTCTGTGATATTTACCGTTGGTATCGGAAATGTAAAAGGCTGTGAGCACTTATCGCCAGCTGTTAAAACCTCGTAAAATGCCTTATCTATGCGTGCCATTTCAGGCTCGAAGTCCTTGTAGGTCATATCAATCAAATTTTTCCTGCCACGCTCGTTTGCTTTTTTCAAAATTTTCTCATCTTTTACATTCGTAAAGAGGTGTATATCATCGCTCGTTGGGATCTGATCTCTTAGGTCGCTTGGGCAGGTGATGTCTATTGTTACGTTTGTAAATGGACTTTGTCCCCAGCGTGCAGGCACATTTAGGTTGAAAATAAAGCTAGTTATCGCCTTTTTGATCTCGGTATCACTTAGATCATCTTTAAAAACATAAGGCGCAAGGTAGGTGTCAAAGCTAGAAAAAGCTTGAGCGCCAGCCCACTCGCTTTGCAAAATTCCTAAGAAATTTGCCATCTGATAAAGCGCCTCTCTAAAGTGCTTTGGAGCCCTGCTCTCGACCCTGCCACGAACGCCGTTAAAGCCCTCATTTAGCAAGGCTCGTAGGCTCCAGCCAGCACAATACCCTGTAAGGCAGTCAAGGTCGTGGATGTGATAATCGCCATTTCTATGAGCTAGACCTTCTTCTTTGTTATAAACTGCATCTAGCCAGTAGTTTGCTATGACTTTGCCGGCGGTGTTGTTTATAAGGCCTGCGTTTGAGTAGCTAGTGTTTGAGTTTGCAGAAATTCTCCAGTCGGTGCCGTTTATATATTCATTTATGGTTTGGGTCGAGTTTATATAGGTCGTGTCGGCGTTTAGACCTAAAATTTGCTCGCGTTGAAGCTTATGTGTGTGGCGGTAGAGCATGAAGCTTTTTAGGACGTTGAAGTAACCACCAGCAAATAGCTCTTTTTCGATCGCATCTTGGATGTCCTCGACTGTTATTGCGCTTGATTTTTGAAAGATATCTTGGACTACGTTTGTAAAAACTTGCTCGTCATAAGCCACATTTTCGCTTGCAAATGCCTTTTTTATCGCATCTACTATCTTGTATGCTACAAATTCTTGTCTTGTGCCGTCTCGTTTTAAAATCTCACGCATCACTCACTCTTTCCGATTGTTTTTTTAATATGGAGTTTTAAAGTATAGGACAAGATAGCTTAAACAATAGACAACTATTTTATTTTGTTTAATAATATTTATCAAAAAATATAAAATTTTATGAAGTTTTCTTAAAGCATAAATTTACGTTATATAAGTATTTTAAGTTAAATTTTGATTATTTTACTTAAATAATTATTTTAATTTAAGTTTTTAAATTAGTATATTAATTAGATTATATAGTATTATGGCTATTTAATTTTATAGATATCCAGAATATACTTTTCTATATCTGCTTCGCTTGGTGGAGATAATAATTCGCGAGATTTTAATTGTTTTACACCTATTTTTCCATATATAAGATCTAACATATCAAATCCTATTTCTGAAACAATACCTTGATTTTTTAACCATTTTTCAAAAAATAAATATTCTATATGAAAGTTAATACGCCTT
Source organism: Campylobacter concisus (assembly GCF_015679985.1). Classification (NCBI taxonomy): domain Bacteria; kingdom Pseudomonadati; phylum Campylobacterota; class Epsilonproteobacteria; order Campylobacterales; family Campylobacteraceae; genus Campylobacter; species Campylobacter concisus. Next base: position 1,759,410 of record NZ_CP049239.1, read on the forward strand.
TCGCAATCGCTATGTTTTTCTACTGTTTTTGTTATCTCACCGCTGTCTCGCATATGTTTTAGAACATTATCGTTCCAATTACTATTTTTCATGTTAATTTCTATAAATTCTTTTTCATAATCTTTTTTGCATATATCGACAAATCTTTGCTTTGCCTCTACTGTTTTTAAAAAACTATTTTTCCATAATCTATAGTCAGGTTCTTGAATATGCAAAATTTCTTGATATTTTTTCATGTTAGATAAATATGTTTTTATTATACTTTGATAGTTATCTTTTTCTGAACTGCTTTTAGCATTGCCTAAATATTCGTATAATTTATTAAGTTGTTGTTTTATTCTATCAATGGGCAAAATCAGAGATTTTTTTAAATCTTGTTCAATATTGTTAACATTTTTTATTTTAAAAATATCAGATACATTTCTATCATCAAATAGATCGGTTATCTTGCTTTCATAAGAGATATATTCAATCGTTTTACTAGTATATAATTTTTTTAAATTTATTAAATTTTGTTTATAAATCAGTTCTTTATTTTGTAAATCTTGTACATTTTTTTCATATTCTTCCATTTGTTTAATTAAGGCATTATTGGTGTTTTTAAGATCGTTTTCTTTATCATTAAGTTCGGCTATTCTAACATTAGTCATATTAAGTTCATTTGATTTCTTTAACAATTCTTTGCTGATTTTTTGATTCTCAATAGTAATATTTTGTTCTTTTTCGTTTAATGTAGCTACTTGTTTTTCTAGCATTTTAATTTCAAATGTTGGTTTGATTGTATAAATATATCCGTATATGGCAGTTATTGCAACAATAATAGTTGCAATATTACCAAGAATAGAATAAGTATCTTTATTTTTTAAAATTATATAAACATATTTCATAAAATATAACAACCATACTTTCATAGCTTTATTACTCCAAAATAAGAAAACAAATCAAACATCTTATTATAAAAAGTTCTTTACTGACAACCCTCGCATTCGATCGAACGGTCGGCCACGTCGTTTAGTTTTTCGCTATCTGGGCTTTCAGAGCGTAGATAGTAGGTTGATTTTAGTCCAAGCTCCCATGCAAGCGTGTAAATTTCGCTTAAATATCCGCCGCTTGCTTTGTCTAAGCTCATAAATATATTTAAACTTTGACCTTGATCGATCCATTTTTGGCGGATCGCGCCTGCTTTTATAAGAATTCTTTGATCAAGCTCGTAAGCTGGCGTGTAAAACTGCCAAGTATCTGGGCTTAAATTTGGCACGACATTTGGGATCATTCCACTTAGGTTGTGCTCGAACCACTTGCGCTTATAGACTGGCTCGATGGTCTGAGTGGTGCCAACAAGGATCGAGATCGAGCTAGTTGGAGCGATCGCCATTAGGTAGCCGTTTCTCATGCCGTCGCGCTTGACCTTCTCTCTTAGCTTGTCCCAGTCGCAGACATTTTCGTCAAATAGCCCACCTTTGTCGTTTAAAAGTGCCTTTGCGTTCTCGTTTGCAGTGTCTATTGGCATGATGCCTTTACTCCATTTTGAGCCTTCAAATTTTGGATAGATGCCCTTTTCTACGGCTAAATTTGAGCTAGCGTAGATGGCGTTGTAGCTTATGTTTTCCATTATGCTGTCTATCAGCGCTAAGTGCTCATAGCTGCCCCATTTTACGTTTTTCTCAGCTAGCATTTGCGCTTCGCCCATGACACCAAGGCCGATCGAGCGAGAAGCAAGGTTTGTGTGTTTTACCTTTTTGTGTGGGTAGAAATTTAGATCTATAACGTTATCAAGCATCCTGATAGCTATCGGTACGACACGCTCGATGTCCTCTTTGCTGTTTATCTTACTTAAATTTATACTTGCAAGGTTACAAACTGCAGTTTTGCCTTCGATGCTTTCTTTTTCTACGATAAAAATTTGCTTACCTTTTAGACTATCAAGCGCGCTTAGCTTTTTGGCTTTTTTAGTTATGCCACTATCGACCGTGATGTCTTCTTCTTCGTCAAATAGCTCCTCGCTGCCATCTTCATAAGTGATCTTAATCTTATAGTAGTTTGGCGCTGTATTTTGGAAAATTTCGGTGCATAAATTTGAGCTTCTGATGATGCCTTCGTGGTCGTTTGGATTTGTTTTATTGGCATTGTCTTTAAAGCATAAAAATGGCATGCCCGTTTCAAAATAGCTAGTTAAAATTTTCTTCCAAAGCTCTTTTGCAAGGATGGTGTTTTTCTGGATATTTTCGTCGTTTTCATACTCCAAGTATCTCTTCTCAAACTCCTCACCGTAAAGGTCGCAAAGATCGCTTACTTGAGCTGGGTCAAAGAGGCTCCAGCGGCCATTTTCTTTAACACGCTTCATAAATAAGTCGTTTATCCAAAGCGCAGGGAAAAGCTCGTGTGCGCGGCGTCTCTCTTCGCCAGAGTTTTTACGAAGATCGAGAAAATCGCTCACGTCCATATGCCAAGGCTCGATGTAAACGGCTATCGCGCCCTTTCTAGTGCCTAGCTGATCGACCGCTACTGCGATGTCGTTTGTCACTTTTAAAAATGGGATGATACCGCCAGCTGCGTTTTTGTGTCCATCGATGCTACCGCCCATTGCGCGCACCTTGCTCCAGTCCCAGCCGATACCGCCACCAAATTTTGAAAGTAGTGCCATCTCTTTGTAGCTATCAAAAATTCCTTCGATATTATCAGGCGTACTACCTACGTAACAGCTGCTTAGCTGGTGGCGTGTAGTCCTTGCGTTTGAGAGTGTTGGCGTGGCTAGCATCACTTCAAATTTAGAGATAAGGTCGTAAAATTTCTTAGCCCAGCCTTGACTGTCTAGCTCGTTTTGCGCTAGAAACATCGCGATCGCCATAAACATATGCTGTGGCAGCTCGATTGGCATGCCATTTTTGTCTTTGATGAGATAGCGGTCATAAAGCGTTTTTATACCAAGGTATGCAAACTGAAGGTCGCGCTCAGGCCTAATGTAAGCGTTTAGATCCTCAAGGTTATACTTCTCTTTTAGTCCAGGGATGATGCGGCCTACCTTTTCGCCTTTTACTAGGTAGTCTTTTAGGTGATTGTAGCCGTTAAAGCCAGATACTTTGTGATAAAGATCATATAAAAATAGCCTTGCGGCAACAAATGTCCAGTTTGGGCGGTCGATGTCGATCTTATCGACTGCTGTTTTTATAAGGGTTTGCTGAATTTCCTCAGTAGTTATCATATCTCGAAACTGGATTTTCGCGTCTACTTCAAGCTCGCTAAGGCTTACATTGCTTAGTCCAAGGACCGCTTCATTTGTATATTTTTTGATCTTACTTATATCAAGCTCTTCTGTTCTACCATTACGTTTTATAACTTTCAAAAATATCTCTCCATGTTAAATTTTAATTTGGGATTTTATCCAAAAGGAGATAAAAACTCTCTTTGTTTAAAAAGTGATTTTTGATATAAAATTTAATTCGAAAAATAATATTTTATTTTTAAAAAATTTGATCTTATTTTAAAATAGTTGTAAAAATTTTTGAAGCGATGTATTGAAGCAAGAAGCATAAATTTACTTCTTGCATTTAAATTACTTGCCAAAAACTCTAGCAAAAATTCTATCTACGTTTTTGGTGTAGTAGTTGTAGTCAAAGCACTCTTTAATCTCATCTTTGCTAAGGCTCTTAGTTAGGTCCTCGTCGTTTAGCAAATTTTGCAAAAATAGGCTGTGGCCTTGCTCGTCGATCGCTTTTTTGCCCTCTTGCAAGTCTGCCCAGACCTTCATAGCATTGCGCTGAACGATCTTGTAGGCATCCTCTCTAGAAATTCCACGCTGTGGCAGCTGCAAAAGTACGCGCTGTGAAAAGACTAGTCCGCCTGTTAAATTTAAATTTTTCATCATATTTTCTGGATAGACGACTAAATTTGCTATCAAATTTTTGATGCGAACCAGCATAAAATCAGCCGTGATAAACATATCTGGCAGGATAAATCTCTCAACCGAGCTGTGGCTGATATCGCGCTCGTGCCAAAGGGCGACATTTTCTAGCGCTGGCGTGACATATGAGCGTAGCACCCTGCAAAGGCCGGTGATATTTTCGCTAAGGACTGGATTGCGTTTGTGTGGCATCGCGCTTGAGCCCTTTTGTCCTGGGCTAAAGTACTCCTCTGCCTCATAAACCTCGGTCCTTTGGTAGTGTCTAATGGCAACTGCGATCTTCTCACAAGTAGAGGCTAGAACTGCGATGGCGCTTACCACATGGGCATAGCGGTCGCGCTGGATCACTTGATTTGACGCTGGGGCAGCTTTAAGACCTAGCTCCTCGCATGTTAGCTCTTCAAATTCCATCGGAGCGTGGGCTAAATTTCCCATAGCGCCTGAGAGTTTGCCATAGCTGATCGTATCTTTTGCGTCTTTGATAAGCTTTAGCGCCCTTGCGATCTCGTCATACCAGATGGCAAGTACAAGGCCAAAGGTTATCGGTTCGCCGTGGATGCCGTGGCTTCTGCCAACCATGAGCGTGTGCTTGTGCTCGTTTGCTCTGTCTTTGACTGCCTGCATAAACTCCTCTACGTCGCTGATGATGAGCTCTAGGCTCTCTTTCATCTGAAGGGCGACAGCTGTGTCGATGCAGTCGCTTGAGGTCATGCCGTAGTGCACGAACCTGCTCTCCTCACCAAGGCTCTCGCTGACGCTTGTTAAAAATGCGATGACGTCATGCTTTGTCGTCTTTTCTATCTCATCGATACGAGCCACTTCAAATTTAGCGTTTTTGCAAATTTTCTCGCAGTCGCCATCACTTATGAAGCCAAGCTTATTCCAAGCTTTAACAGCAGCTTTTTCTACCTTGAGCCAAGCGTCGTATTTTGCTTGCATACTCCACTTATCAGCCATCTCTTTGCGTGAGTATCTTTCGACCATTGTTGAACCTTTTTGTATTAGTTTTTCTTTATCATAAAAGTAAATTTTAGCCTTGAAAGCCAAAAATCACATCGTATAATTTTATAAAATTTAAGTTTGGATTATATAAAATCCGTGCTGAAATGTCGGTTATATACTTATAAATTTATGCTTAAGATAGCTCACTCGTTTTTAAAAGGATTACCTTGCCATACGTAAATAGATTTATTGCCACTGCAAACAAACAAAAAGCGTATGAAATTTTAATGAAAACTGGCTTTAGTATGAGAGAGGCGCAACGACTAATAGATAAAGGTAGGCTGATATGTGGCGGCAGTGTCGTGAGTGAGAAAAATGCCATTTTGAGTGGCGATATTTTTTTGATCGACTATGAGGCTGAGCCAAAGGGACTTAAGCCGATCTTTGAGTGCGAAAGCTTTGCGGTATTTGACAAGCCAAGCGGGGTGCTGAGCCATCCAAATGGTAGACACTGCGAATACTCACTAAATGATGAAATTTACACGCTTTTTGGACGAGATGCGAGCGTGGCACATAGGCTAGACTTTGAGACGAGTGGCGTGATAGTCGTTGGAAAAGACAGAAATTCTACGATTAGACTAAAGAAAATTTTTGAAGACAGAGAGGTTTTTAAAAGCTACGTCGCGATGGTACAAGGCAAGATCGAACGAGAATTTACGATCGATGCCAAAATGGATCTAGCAAACAACTACGACGATGTGAAAATGCGAATGCAAATTTGCGAAAACGGTAAGAGTGCTTTGACTAAAATTTTGCCGATCAGATATTTTGACGATATCAATACGACTTTGGTTCGGGCTATTCCACTCACTGGCAGACAACATCAAATTCGCTTACATTTGTTTCATGTGAAACACAAGATACTTGGTGAACCACTTTATGGTTTGTCACGTCCGCAGATCGAGAAAATTTTAGATAAAGAGATGAGCGAGTGTGAACGGATAAATTTAACTGGAGCAAAAAGGCTCTTGCTTCACTCGGACGAGATTTCTTTTAAATTTGATGAAATTTTTTATAACATAAAAAGTAAATTTGACGCTGAAAGCGAGTTTTATAGATTTGCAAAAGAAGGTTTACTTTAGTCTAAAATTTTTTAATAAATTTCTATTTCTCATAAACCTTTACCTACGTTTTGCCAAAGTTTATCACTTTTAAATACCACAATGATAATTTTGTAGTTTATGCAATTAATGCTCCATTTTATTTCTTTATGAGAGCTAGGCTTTATCTTAATGTTAAGGCTTAGATTTTATGCCTATCTTTTTCATCTTTTAAAACTTTTAAAATAAGCCCTAATCCAAGTAAAACCACAACAACAATAAAGACTATTTCGGCTATATCAAGCGCACTCATTCTAACTCACACTGGCTTTACTATTTCTTCGAGTGACTGTGTTTTTGAATTTTTATTACCAGCAATAGCTTTAAATTTTGCATTTTCATTGCGTTGTTTTAATTGCCCACAAGCTGCACTTATGTCAAGCCCTTTGCTCTGTCTAATCGTACAAGTGACGCCATGATCTCTTAGATATTCTTGAAATTTTAGCATGCTGGCAAGCTCAGGTCGTCCAAATTCACTGCCCTCATGTGGGTTAAAATAGATCAAATTTACCTTTGCCTTGATACCATGCAGCAGTTTTACCAGCTTTTTTGCATCACTAACGCTGTCATTTAGGTCTTTGATAACAAGGTATTCAAACATCACGCGTTTGCGCATATTGATAGGAAATCCCCTAACAGCATCCATAACAGCCTCAATATTATACGCCTTATTTATCGGCATTAGACGGCTTCTAAGCTCATTAGTAACAGCATGAAGCGATATGGCCAATAACACACCAAGATCCATCTCACCAAGCTTTTTTATCTGGCTGCCAAGGCCACTAGTTGAAACGGTTTGACGACATGGAGATATGGCTAGACCCTCGTTAAGAGCTAAAATTTTGATAGCTTTACTAACGTTTGCAAGATTATCAAGTGGCTCACCCATACCCATATAAACGATATTTATGCGTCTTTCATAAGGTATCTTATTCTCTCTTTTTATCCATAAAATTTGCCCCACAATCTCGCCTGCAGTCAAATTTCTAACAAGCCCACCCTTTGCTGTTAGACAAAAAGCACAGCCCATTTTACAGCCAACCTGCGAGCTAACACAAACCGTATAGCGAGCATGGCGACTGATCTTTCCATTCTCATCACTTATCTCCTCTTTCATCGGTAGCAAAACGCTCTCTATCTTTAGCCCATCTTTTAGCTCAAAAAGATACTTGATCGAACCATCACTACTTTGCTCAAATTTCACACATTTTAAAGGATCGATATAAAATTTTTCAGCTAGACCTTGACGCATATCTTTAGGCAAATTTAGCATTTGGCTGAAATCGGTTGCATTTTTCTTATATATCCACTCGTAGATTTGTATTGCTCTAAATGGTGGAGAAACTAACTCTTTTAGCTCATCGATACTAAGATCAAGCAAATTTATCACATATTTTCCTTTATATATTTTGTTAGAATTTTCTTGGCCTCTACGTGATTTTTTACAAAATCAGTATGTGCATCTTTATTACAAAAATTTGTCGCTACGAAAATTCCATAAGCTGGAATTTTAAAAATTTGAGCTACTTTTAGAACAGAAAAAAACTCCATATTTTCTAAAAAATAGCCTTTTTCAAACATTTTATAAGCTAAATTTTTATCAGTCGTTATAAAATTTGACGAATTTGTTTTGATAGTTCCACGTGAAACGATAGAAGAAATTTCACACTCAATAGGCGTATAAGATCTATTTTCTATGCTGGAAATTTCAACATTTGCCCCAACCGAACTTTCATAAATTTGCAAAATTTCACCATCTTTATAAAGCCCTGCAGAGCCAACAAAAACTATTTTTTCTGGCATCTGATACAAATTTCGTTCAGGATTTTTTGACAAATTTTGGCTTAGATTTTGTAGCTCTGAATTTGATGAGTTTGCAAATTTAGCTTCAATTTTTGCAAGATAGTGCGGATCGATATTTTTTAAATTTATACCCTTTTCATCCGCTCCAATACATGCTCGTTTCTGCAAAAATTTTGTCAAATTTATTGCCATATCAACTAGCCCCACACCCATTGGCAAAGCAAAGTCAAAAATTTCATTTTTTCCAGCAGAGATAACTAACATCAGAGCCTAACCTCAATACCATTTGCTTTGAGATACTCTTTTAGCTTTTTTATCTCAATTTCGCCAAAGTGAAATATCGAAGCAGCTAAACACGCATCAGCCCCAGCTTCAAAAGCCTCTTTAAAGTGCTCCATCTTACCAGCTCCGCCGCTTGCAATAGTCGGTATAGAAAGCGTACTAAATATCTTTGTTAGCTCAAGATTAAAGCCTTGTTTGACACCGTCATTGTCCATAGAGGTTAACAATATCTCACCTGCTCCTCGCGACTCGACCTCTTTTGCCCAAGAAAAGGCATCTTTTTTGGTATCGATCCTACCACCATTTATAAAAATGCTATAACCATTTTCAATCTTTTTAGCATCGATCGCTACTACAACACATTGCGAGCCAAATTTCTTAGCTGCCTCATCAATCAAATTTGGATCTTGTATAGCTGATGAATTTAAGCTTACTTTATCGCAACCAGCATTTAAAAGGCGAGAGATATCATCGATCGTGCGTATACCTCCGCCAACTGTTAGTGGGATAAAAAGCTTACTTGCGACCTTTTTTACGACATCAACTATCGTATCACGCCCAAGATGAGAGGCAGTGATATCCAAAAAGCAAAGTTCATCAGCGCCCTCGTCATTGTATCTTTTAGCTATCTCGACAGGATCTCCAGCATCAACAAGCCCTACGAAATTTACGCCCTTTACGACTCTACCATCTTTTACGTCAAGGCATGGGATTATACGTTTTGCAAAATGATTCAAATCTATCCTTTATCTATTTTTCTAGCAGCTACCTCAAAATATGGAAGATTAGACCAATTTTCTCGGTTGCCAACTATATAAACAACCTCTTTTGCTCTTGTTAGTGCTACATTTAGTAAATTTGGTGTACTAGCGGCCCATGCTCTAGCACCTTTTGTGGCACCACCAAGAACAAAGATAACAACATCAGCTTCTTTGCCTTGCATGGTGTGAATGGTACCAGCCCCTTTTAAATTTTTACAAACATCTTTAAAAGGTGTTATTATTTTAACACTATCTTTTAGCTTGGCTAGCTTACCATCTAAAAGCTCTTTAACGATCATACCTTCGGCTTTATTATAATTACCTATCCATTCATCACTACTAACATCAATCCATTCTGTTTTGATATTAGGGTCACTAAGTTTACTTTCACTACTTCTGCCAAGTATCATCATATCATCATATGTTGTTTCGTTTGAAATTTTAAACATAGGGTTGGCGCACCTTCTATGAACGATAAGTGGCGAACCAACCCAAATGGACTTACCCTCTCCTTTTATATATGTACCAATATTTTGTACTTTATCGGCTCGAAGTTGAACTGATGATTTTAGTAGATTAAACTCATCCTTTGCATCACAGTAGCGTAAAATAGCATTATTTAAAGCTGGTGGCAATGTTACAACAGGCTCAAGTTGAAGTGGATCACCAACTACAACAGCCATGTTTGAACGAAGCAGTGCACCTAATGCGTTAGTTAAATTTGCCTGCCCTGCCTCATCTATTAAAAGCAAACCTATATCGCCATTTAGTAGCTCTTTAAAGGTATTATTAAAAGATGCGAAAGTAGAACTAACAACTGGCGTTAGTAAAAATAATCCTTTTATTATTTTACGTCTATCTTTAGCCTCAAGCCCGTTTTTCTCAGCCATTTTTTCATCATTAAATACAACGCTAAGAGCTCGTAAATTTGTTCTAACAGCTTCTTTGCAAGCAAAGATAGTGGCTTTATGTAGATTAAGCGCTTCTTTAAAAAGCTTAATTCTTGCCTTAAAAAGCTTCGTCTTGTGGGGTTTCTCATCAAGATCACGCTCCATCATAAATGGCATACTCTTTTGCATATCTTCATTACTCTGATTAAAACTACCATTTAAAAAGCTATCAAGCTCTTCGCTTCTACCAATTAATTTTTGACGTCTAATAAAGTCATCATTAAGCTTGTTTAGATGGTCTATCTTGGTATTAAGTTCTAAAATTTTCTCTTCAAGCTGAGTTATTTGAGCTTTTAGTTCGTTTAATTTTACTTCATTCTTCTCTTTATTTTCACTATTTTGCTTGCTTGCTTTCAAATTTTGCTCAGCTATTTGGCGATTTATCTCACTAACTTTTTGCGCTTCATTGTTATATTTTTCAAAAGCTTGCGTCTTTAAAATTTGCTGGAAAATAAAAAATGATGGCTTTGGAGGCGTACTCAGATACTCTTGTAAAATTTCATTTTGACCAATAAGCTTTGTTAGCTCGTTAGCTTCCGTAGCCTTTTGCTCTAGCTCATTTTTGCTCAAATCCAGTTCATCTATTAGTGGCCTTAAAAGCTCGTCTATTTGCCTTGCTGAATTATAGTTATCAAGTCTTTTATCAATATTTATAAGCTCACTATTTATACTTTTTAGCTCCTCTTCTTTGATCCTGATCTCACTAAAAAGTAGATTTACTTCATGTAGGGCTTGATTAAATTTCTCCTTTGCCTCGTCGTAATCATCAATTCCTTCGCCGGTAGCCAAGTATTTGCCAAGCCCCATTAAAAAGCCATCTTGTTCTATAAATTCTTTAAATTCTTTTGAAATATCTTCAAACTGACTATGCGTTTTTTCGATCTTTACGCCATTAATCGCATTAAAAACAAAATTTGACTTATTTTGCTTTGAGCCAAGAGGTATGCAAAAAAGCCCCCATGCAGGTTTTGAGATAAAAGATTTTTCTCCAAAATTTATCTTTTCATCGGCCGAGAGAAGCCTTGTAGCTATAAATTTAAAATAATCAATCTCGCCTGCGTAACTACCGATGCTTTTTAGTTGGCTAAGCTCTTTACTTAAAATTTCAACCGCACCGTTATTGCAAGAGCTAACAACCATCTCATAGCCCTGGAGTTCTTTATTTAGAGTGAAATAAAGCACCTTATCGCTACTATCTCGAACTGGAGCAAAGATATCATGTCTACTCATTTGTGCAAGCTTTATCGCCCTAAGCGTAACAACTTCAGCCATTACATCTTTTAAAAGCGTTGTTTTACCAGTGCCTGGAGCACCATTTACGCTATAAATTCCACCACTTTTTTCTTTAAATTTTTTAATGATGTTATTAACGGCAATTTGCTGTGAAAAATTTAGAGCGAAGTCGCTAGCAAAGGCTGATCTTGGATACTCTTCTGCTTTAAGAAAATCTCTAACAAGCCTTTTATTTTGCTCATCTCTTACATCAAGTCTTTCAAATTTATTCTCACTGCCCTCGTCCAAAAACTGATCCGTTAGCTCGTGTGTCCTGCCTGACTCGTAAAATTTTATAAGCAAATTTATATCATCTATAAAAAAGCTATTTAAAAGGCTATCATTTTCTTTAAAATTTGGATTTATGATCTTTATCTCAAGCCTTAAGAAATCATTACAAAATGGTGTTTTAAGTACACTTTTTAGCTCATCGTTTATAAGCTTTATATATTTGCCAAATTCCATTTTTTCTTTATAGATAGATAGCTTGTCTTTTATGCGCTCGCACTCTTTGCTAAAGTCACTTTGATTTATCTCTTTTAGATGATCTAGGCGAGCCATTGCCCAAGGAGCTGTTGGGATGAAAAGGTCATCAGATGAGTTTGGTGTAAAAAACGGAGTTAAATCATCATCTAAATCTACATCTTTTAAAGCAAAATTTTGATCATCTTTACAAAATACCAAATCACCAGCAAGCTTAAATTTATAGCAAAACGCCTTATCAAAGCTCGTTTGTTCAGAGCGTAGTTCCTCTAAAATTTGCTCTTTTTCAAATTTAACATTTGCTAGCTTTGATATCGCAAGAGCAAGCAAGTCAGTCTCAAAAATGCCGCCATAAATTGAAATTTCTATACCATTTTTTAAAAGCGACCTATCAAATACCCTTAAAATTTGTAGAAATTTCTCATCAAAATTTGTAATGTCAAGGTCTATTGATTTTTTAAATTTGGTATTTGTCTTTTTTGGCTCGTCTAAGGTTTTTGGCTCTAAATATTGTGATAATAAAAAGTATTTTAAGGTATTTGCTTTGCTCAAATTTATGCCTTATTTCGTTATTGTTTAGTGATTATAATCCATTTTATATATGATTAAACTAAACTTGTAATCATTGTATAAGTAATTTTTGGCTAATATCGCGGCTATGATAAAGGCAAAAAAGCACTTTGGACAGAATTTTTTACAAGACAAAGCAACACTAGATAAGATCATCCAAGCGATACCCAATGATGTAGCAAACGTCGTTGAGATTGGGCCTGGCTTAGGTGATTTGACATTTAGACTTTTGCAAATTTATAAGACAACCTGTTTTGAGATAGATTGTGAGCTGTTTCAAATTTTAAAGGCCAAATTTGCAAATGAGATCCAAAATGGACAATTAAAACTTTTTTGTAAAGATGCATTAGAGCAGTGGCAGCAAGAGGGCGGACTAAGTAGTGAGAACTACTTTTTGGTCGCAAATTTGCCCTATTATGTTGCTACGAAGATGATCCTAAATGCGATAGATGACGAAAAATGCCTTGGGCTTATTGTGATGATACAAAAAGAGGTTGCTCTTAAATTTAGTGCAAAGAGCAAGGATAAAGAATTTAGCTCTTTATCGATCCTCGCTTCACTTCAAGGTAGGTGTGAGCTTTTGTTCGACGTGGATGCAAAGCTTTTTAATCCACCTCCAAAGGTCACATCCTCAGTCATCAAACTACAAAAAACAAAAAAGATTTTTGGCAAAGACGGGATTTTCAAAGATGCAAAACAGTACGAGGCTTTTAAAGTATTTTTAAGAGCTGCGTTTGCTTCGCCAAGAAAGACGCTTTTGAAAAATTTATCCACAAATTTTGACAAAAATGCGTTAGAAGAAATTTTTGAAAGCCTAGGCTTAGCTCAAAATTTACGTCCACACGAGCTAGATGTCGATTTTTATCTAAAAGTATTTGAAAGATTAAAGGAAGATAATGAACGACAAAAACGAAGAAAAAGTTGTAACTAACCAAAGTAAAAACAACAAAAGACGAAGATTTAGACCAAAAAATAAACCAAAACAAGAAGGCGAAACTACCGAGCAAGCTTCACTAGTAAGCAAAAGTGTGATAGATAACTTTTTTGCAGCAGAGCAGGCCGAAACTGAAACTCACGCCGAGCCAAAGAGCCAAAATCCTCGCCCAAAAAAGCCAAGAAACAATAAAAATCAAAACAAAAATGGCGAAAATAATAAGCCAAAAGATCAAAAACAAGAACCACAAGAAACAAAAACCAAAACGCAAGAACAAAAAGAAAAGCCTAAAAAAGCTAAAAAGCCAAAGAAAAATTTACCTGCAAAACTAAATGGTAATGAACAATGGCAGCAAGATATCGCAAGCGCAATGGTAGCAAACAAGGCCGTTCACGAGCTACGTCTGGAGCCGATGAAGTATCTAAACTCAAGCGAGCATAAAATTCGCATAACTCCACTTGGCGGTCTTGGCGAGATCGGTGGCAATATGACTATCTTTGAAACAGAAACTAGCGCCATCATTGTTGATATTGGTATGAGTTTTCCAAGTGAGAGTATGCATGGCGTGGATATACTCATCCCTGACTTTGACTATGTTAGAAAAATAAAAGATAAGATAAAAGGCGTCATCATCACTCACGCGCACGAGGATCACATCGGCGCGGTACCATATTTTTACAAAGAGTTTAAATTTCCGATTTACGCTACGCCTTTGCCACTTGGTATGATAAACAATAAATTTGAAGAGCACGGCTTAAAGCAGGAGCGCTCGCTTTTCCGCTCTGTTGAAAAAAGAAAGCCATATCTAATAGGCGACTTTGAGGTTGAGTGGATACACATAACTCACTCTATAATCGATGCTTCAGCACTTGCTATCACGACAAAGGCGGGCACCATCATCCATACGGGTGACTTTAAGATCGACCATACGCCGATAGATGGCTATCCGACAGATCTTGGCAGACTTGCATACTACGGCGAAAGAGGTGTATTGTGCCTAATGAGCGATAGCACGAACAGCTACCGAGAAGGATTTACAAAAAGCGAAAGTAGTGTTGGCAAGACCTTTGACGCGATATTCTCAAAGGCCAAAGGACGCGTCATTATGAGCACATTTAGCTCAAACATCCACCGCGTTTATCAGGCGATCGAGTGGGGGCTAAAATACAACCGCAAAGTCTGTGTCATCGGTAGATCAATGGAGAGAAATTTATATACTGCAATGGAGCTTGGCTACATCAAACTTGATAAGAAAATTTTTATCGACGCTAACGAGGTTGGCAAATTTAAAGATAACGAAGTGCTGATCGTTACCACTGGCTCTCAGGGTGAGACTATGAGCGCACTCTACCGAATGGCTACCGATGAGCACAAATACATCAAAATAAAGCCAACCGATCAGATAATAATCAGCTCAAAGGCGATCCCTGGTAATGAAAGCAGCATCTCAACTGTATTAAATTTCCTAATAAAATCAGGTGCAAGTGTCGCTTATCAAGACTTTAGCGAGATCCACGTCAGCGGTCACGCGGCACAAGAAGAGCAAAAGCTGATGCTACGTCTTATAAAACCAAAATTTTTCTTGCCAGTGCATGGCGAATACAATCACATCGCAAAGCATAAAGAGACGGCCATTAGCTGTGGTGTGGATGAGAGAAATATCTATCTAATGAGTGATGGCGATCAAATGGAGATCTGCCAAAAATACTTAAAACGTGTAAAAACGGTAAAAACCGGCAAAGTCTTCATAGACAATCAAATAAATAAACAAATCTCAGACGATGTCGTCATCGATAGACAAAACCTTGCTGAAGCAGGTGTCGTCATGATAATTGCTCAAATTTCACGTCATGGTGCAAAGCTTATAAATAAGCCTCGTGTTATTAGCTACGGACTTGTGGGTAACAAGCAAGATGCGGAGTTTAGCAAAGAGATGCAAGAAATTTTGACGCAGTTTTTAAGCAACGTCAAAGAGGAGCTTTTAAAAGATGGTAGATTGCTTGAGTCACAAGTGCGCCAAGTGATCAGAAAGCATATCTTTAGAAAGGTCAAAAAGTACCCAACTATCGTACCAATTATCTATCTAATGTAAGGGAAATTTATGCAAACAATCAACCAAATCGCAGCCGAAGTTTTAGAGATAGAAGCAAACGAGCTTTTAAGACATGCTAAAAACTTAGAGATAGAAGATGCTGTAAATTTGATATTTAATACAAAAGGCAAGGTCATAGTAACAGGCGTAGGCAAGAGCGGTCACATAGGCGCAAAGATCGCTGCCACGCTTGCAAGCACTGGTACGCCAAGCTTTTTCTTGCATCCAACAGAGGCTATGCACGGCGACCTTGGCATGATAGAAAAGGATGATGTTTTGTTAGCCATTAGCTTTAGTGGCGAGAGCGATGAGCTTATAAAAATTTTACCTCATGTAAAGCGCTTTGGCGTAAAGATCGTCGCAATGGCAAGAAGTAAAACAAGCTCACTTGGTAAATTTAGCGATGCATTTATTAGCATTGACGTAGAAAAAGAGGCGTGCCCACTAAATGCCGCTCCAACAGCATCAACTACGCTAACGTTAGCTCTTGGAGATGCGTTGGCTGTTTGTTTGATGCAAAGGCGAGGCTTTAAAAAAGAGGACTTTGCAAATTTTCATCCAGGTGGTAGCCTTGGCAAGAGGCTATTTTTAAAGGTCAAAGATGTGATGAGAAGCGAAAATTTACCGATAGTTCGCTGGAATGCAAGCCTAAAAAAAGCAATCGATACTATGACACATGGCAAACTTGGCACGGTTCTTATCGTCGATAAAGATGGTGTGTTAGATGCCCTTTTAAGCGACGGCGACCTTAGACGTGCACTTATGCGAGAGGACTTTGACCTAGACGAGCCAGCAATGAAATTTGCAACCTTACATCCAAAAGAGATAAACGACAAGGAAATGTTAGCTGTGGATGCGTTAGCTTTGATAGAAAAATATAAAATTCAGCTTCTTGCCGTTGTGGAAGATGGCGTACCCGTGGGTGTTTTACACATTCATGACCTTGCAAATTTAGGACTATAAAAATGAAAAAAACAAGACTAAATAAATTTATCTCACATAACACAAACTACTCACGCCGTGAGGCAGATGAGCTGATAAAAGCTGGCAAGGTTAGCATAGCAGGACGTGTGGTTAGCGACCTTGCCACAAGCGTGGATGAAGATGATAAAGTGCGTATAAACGGCCGTTTGATAAAGCTAAAAAAGGAATTTACTGTTATCGTCTATCATAAACAAAAGGGTGAACTAGTTAGCAAAAAAGATGACCGCGGACGAAAGACGATCTATGATACGCTAGATAAGAAATTTGCAAAATTTGTTAGCGTAGGACGCTTAGACTATGCAAGCGAGGGACTACTTTTACTAACTGACGCTCCAGCGATCGCCACAGCACTCATGAATAGCGACTTAGAGCGTGAATACTACCTAAAGGTAAAAGGTGAGGTAACAAAAGAGGTTATAGAAGCGATGACAAATGGCTTTTTTGCCAAGGACGCCACCAAAGGCGCTCACGCAAAAACTACTATAAAATCAATGGAATTTAAGCCATTTCTAGCCTATAAAGTCTTTGGCTCAAGCGGAGGCTATACAAAACTAAAGGTCATCATTAACGAGGGGCAAAATAGGGAACTGCGCCGTTTCTTTGGCTACTTTGACCTTGAGGTGATGGATCTAAAAAGGGTTAGCTTTGGACGTGTTAGCCTTGATATGCTAAAGCCTGGCAAATGGCGCTACTTTGAAAACAGCGAATACGAAGACCTAAGAGACTTTTTAAAGGTTAATAACGTTAGATACTAAATTTGGCTTGCTTTCTCTAAAAAAGGAGGCAAGTCAAATATACCTTTAAAACACACACCACAATTACAAAAATTAATAAAATAATATGTAAATTTATTTTACATATTAACCAAAAGATAAATAGATAATTAACAATAATCTAAGTTTTAAAAGGACAAAATATTGTTTAAGAATTTTGTAAAAGATGGAGTAAAAATAAAAAAAATTATCTTTTTGTTTGTAGTTTTGCTATCTGTTGGTTTTTCCAAAGATCTTTTGCGGCTTGGAGCTGAAGCTTATATTAGAGGAGACTATAAAATAGCAGTTGAGCAGTTTGAAAAAAACTTGTGATAGCGGTTATGCCGATAGTTGTGGTGTTTTAGGAATACTATATATGAATGGTCAAGGAGTAAAGCAAGACTATAACAAAGCAGCAGAACTATTTGAAAAAGCCTGCAATGGGGAAAATGCTCAAGGTTGCTATAATTTAGGATTTTTGTATGTAAAAGGACAAGGAGTAAGACAAGATTATCGCATTGCAAAAGAATATTTTGGTGAATCTTGTGATCTGGGGCATCAAAATGGATGTGACACCTATAAAAAACTAAATGAAAAAGGCTTTTAATACCAAAAACAACCTAGCGAGCTCTAACAAATTTAGAGCTACATAAATTTATATCTTATTTTCTGAAAGCAAGATGTTTATATATGGATTTAGTAACGTCTCACCGCGTGCTGCGTAGAGCAAGACCTCTTTAAAGTAGTTATCGTTTATGCCGTAAGTGTGAAACTCATACGCCCCTATGCCGTATCCCATCGGAGTTATATCAACCCTTGAATACCAAGCATCTTGCGCTAGAATATAGCGATTCGTATCTCTTGAATAGACATATAGCTTTATCTTATCTTTGCTATTTTGCGCCATATACCAGATGAAAGAATTTGTGATGTCGTTAAAGAAGTAGATGTCGCCATTTGGCATGATGGCTTGGGCTGTGTCGTTGTTATCAGCGATAAGCGTCCTACTCTCATAACATATAAATTTATTTGGCGTAAGTTGCTCGATCGGCTCTGATTTGCCATTATTTAAAACTAAAATTTTATCGTCGCTTATGTCGGCATTATAGGCAAGTACGGCTAAAACTAGAGCTAACAAACACAAAGAAAAAATTTGCTTTATCAAAATAAAAATCCTCTTAACAAATAATATTTCAGGACATAAAGCGAGCAGATCAGCACGCAAATACCTAGCCAGATCGATGAAAATTTAAGCTTGTGTGAGTAGTTTGTCTTTGTAATGATCTCAACAAGATACGGCATAAGGCCGTAAAATACACCAAGAAACAAACTGCCCCAGATGAGGTAGCCAACATAAAAATAGTCACTTTTTAGCATGCAGTATGGGCATTTATGGTTCGGCTGCTCGTAAACATAAAGGCCAAAAAAGTAGGTAATAGCATAGTAGCTAAGCACCAAAAACAATAAATTTGCCACAAAGCTTGCCATGCTTTGCTTTAAAAAATTTAGCACCAAAATAACAAAAAATAGCACATAAAATACGCTTACTAAGCCAAAATTTGTATAGCCAAATGGTAGCTTTGGAGCTTGAAAAGTGACAGAGCAGCAAAAGACCGGCACTTTTAGTGGAATATTGTAAAAAAACGAAATTTCTATACCAAGCTCAAGTAGTATCATGACAAAAAGGCAGATAAAAATGGCGTATTTTTTCTTTAGATAAGGGAAATTTAGGGCCTGCAAGTCAAGCTTATTTATAACCAGCCAGATACCAAGCCCAAAGATCAGCAAAATTTTAGTGAGCATCAATATGCCACCAAATTTATTTGAGCCGATCACACCAGCTGAACACATAGCACCAGGCACAATATCAGAGAGTTCATTTAGGCAAAGTGCAAAGAATATAAACAATACGATCTTGATACAGACGCAAAAAAGCAAGATGGTATTTACAAGATAGTTTTGTTTTTCAAGCGAGTATTGAAGCGATGTTAGTGCGTTATAGTCCCACGACCTCACGATCCTAACGACGTAAAAGAGCGAAATACTCATCAAAACTAAAAGAACAAACTCCGCTAACAAAAAGGCAATAACGGCGTTTGATAAAAAGACACTCATACTATCTCTCCGTTTTGCAAGCTGACAACCCTATCTGTTGCACTTAGCTCATCAAAAATGCTATCGTGAGTAGCGACAATAACACTCTTTTTTAGAGCTTTAAAAGACTCTAGCAAGCCTAAAAATGCACGTGCATTTTGTCTGTCTAAATTTGCCGTTGGCTCATCGGCCAAGATGATGTTAGCATCCATAGATAAAGCCCTAGCTACCGCGCATCTTTGACGCTCGCCACCACTTAAATTTGATACGTTCTCATCTTTTTTATGAGAGATATTTGCTAGGCTTAGAGCCTTTTTTATCATCTCATCTCGCACATTTGCCTTGAAATTTGTTAGAGCAAATGGAGCTAGTAAATTCTCATAGACACTTAAGCCCTCGATAAGGTTAAAATTTTGAAAGACAAGTCCAAGCCTTTTGTGTCTAAGCTCAGAGCAAAAAGCATCAGGCAGCTTCGCAATGTTAGTGCCATCTATTAAAATTTCTCCACTAGTTGGCTTTTGAAGTAGGGCGATAAGCGAAAGCAAGGTACTTTTACCGCTTCCACTAATGCCTTTTAGTATCACTAGCTCGCCGTCATTAATATCTAAATTTATATTTTTTAAAGCACAAAACTCATTTTGTTTGTTTTGGTTATAAACTAGGCTAACACCTCTTATATTTATCATTTTAGCCCCTCATTTATGTCACTACTTGCTACTCTCCATGAAGGTATGAGCACAAACGCCAAAAATGGTATCACACCAAAAACAAAGATCAAAAAGAGCTTATCAAACTCTAAAATAGGCGTGAAATCTGTAAAATTTAAAAGCTCATCACCTAAAAATATTCCTTTTAGAAGTGGAGCATTTAATACAAAAACAAAGAGATAAGCCAGCATAACACCTAGTAAAAAAGCACTAACACTAACGATGAAATTTTGTATAAATTTTAAAAATATAATGTCTTTTATGCAAAAACCAATGCTTCTTAAAATAGCTATTTCACGCTTTTTACTACCATAGGCGAGTGAAATTTGGTTTTTAAGCAAGACAAAGAATATAAGCATAACGCTAACGTAAATGCTCATAAAAATTCCACCCTTATAATAATAAAGGTGCCTAACCTTAGCCACTTCATCTTCTATACTAAGAGCGAAAGAATTTGGATATAAATTCTCTATCTTTAAAGCTACTTCACTGATCTCATCGGTATTTGGCACCTCAACGTAGAGCTTTGTATACTCTTCATCTTTTAAATTTAAGATAGCTCTTAGCGTATTTGGATGCAAAAATATAGCGTTATTTGAGATTAAACCACTTTGTGCCGGCATAGTCTTTAATATCTTTACTGGTATCATGCGCTCTTCAGTTAGAAAATTAAAGCTCTCATCGTAGTAAAGTTCATTCATCGCTGCCTTGACACCTTCTCCGACGATCATCTCATCCTCTTTTAAGCTATCATCTTCATATAGATGAAACCAAACACGCTTTTGCACGAAGTAGTACTCTCCATCAACTACACCCTTTACATCACTTACGCCATCAATCTTCGAGATATCGTAGATATAGCCAGGGTGCATTAGATCGCCTTTGCCAGCACGAAATGCACTCACTACTATACTTGATCTATCTTTTACTAAATTTATAAGATCATGCTGGATCGATCCAGAGATGAAAAGTACCGAGCTTAGCACAAAGATAATGAGTGCAAAGAGGCAAAAGCTAAAAAGGTGATCCTTTCTATCTTTAAAAAGCAGAACCACGGCGTAGTTTATAAAATTTTTACCTATCATAGACAAAGCCTTTTTGCCCCTTTTGATTAAAACTAAAAGCAGCATTTGCTCTTGTTATCTTAGAAATTTCTCTTAGCTCATCTTGCTTTGCTTTATAATCAAAGCTAAGATAGTGTGCCGCTAAAAGCATATAAGAAAGTCCAAAAAATAACGCCAAAAAAACTAGAAATTTCACACTATTTACCGATAAAATTCTTTATCTCGTCAAATCTTATGACACCTTTGCCAGCATGATCTTTTAAAAAGCTCTCTGCCTTTGCTTCATCTTTAAATGGGATAAACTCATCGCCCATTGGTCCGTAAACGTTTGAGCCGTGAACATAAAACGCATCTTTTGCATCAAGCTTTTCTAGCGTGTAATAGTCACTCACATAAGCATCTTTCATTTTACCGTCCGCAAAATAAAATTGTGCCATATCTTTTACGCCATCAAAATAATAATCCTTGCCATCTGCTTTGATGAGTGTCGCCCATGGAGAATTTTTAACAATCATGCCACATACCGCACATCTTGCACCTTTTGGTACGACTATTCTCTCAGGTTTTTTTATTTCTTGTTTAGCTTTTGAGGCTTGGTTGCTAGTACCTAAATTTGCCGGAGCGTCCCATAGATACAAAGCGGCAGCTTGTAGGTGTTTGTCGTACTCTGGAGCTTTGCTGGCCTCTTTTGAGTCACATACTTGTTTAAGATGAGCTTTTAGCTCAGAGATAGCTTTAAAGCTTTTTGGATCAGTTTTATCGCAGTTTGCCTCGTAAAATTCCTTACCATGTGCGTAAACGCCGTCCTCACGTTTAGCTTTTATCATTTTATTATCACCCTCGAAATCCTGTCCAGCGATCTCGTAAGCTTTAGCAAAGTTCATTATTTCGCCGCCATTTTCTGCTTGAAATTCTTTTGCGTCAGCCTCGGTTGAGAAGGCATATTTGCTATTTCTAGTCATTGTGCCTTTGACGCTACTACCAACTACGTAAAATGCCTTGTTTACGTCGATCAAATTTAAATTTTTAGTATCAACGACTTGTGCGTCGCTTGGGATCTTGCCTTCTGTTAGCTCGTATAGGCAGTGGAGTGATGCTACTTGCTTGCCGTTATATACGTGATTGGTCTTATAAAATTTAACCAAATTCATTCCACAAACGGCGCAGTACTCCTTGCCCTCGCCATTTCCTACTAGTGTAGCCTTGCTAGGATCCACGCTTTGAAACATCGGTTTCATTTTGACGGCTTGTTCATTTGTAGAAGCACTAAAAAGTATGGTTGCTAGTAGTGCTGAACTCAAGATAGAACGTAAAATCATAATTATCTCCTTTAGTATTTTTTATTTTTATATTTATAAGCTTTAAATGCCACTGGGCTAACTTTATCAAGCATCAATGCTTTCCTAAAATTTCTAAATTCTCGCACGCTTCTTTTAAGCCATTTTTGCAGCTTCTAGTAAAAATTTCACGTGCTTCCTCCACGTCTTCTTTTACGCCTTTACCTTCAGCTAGCATGATAGCGTAATTATTGCAGCCCTTTTCATATCCATATATACACGCTTGCTCATAAAGTTTTGTGGCTTTTGTGAGGTTTTGATCAACGCCTTGTGCATAAACATATAAAAAGCCAAGATTATCACACCCTATGCCAGCTTCGTTTGCGCAAGCCATTTCGTAGTTTACTTTGGCTTTTGCATAGTCTTTCTCGACACCTTCACCCTGCGCGTATAGATAGCCAAGGTTACTACATCCTATGCCGTCCCCTGCTTTGCAAGCCTTTTCATAAAGCTCTTTTGCCTTTTTAATATCCTTTGTCACGCCGGTGCCATTTGCATAAAGCAAGCCTAGCTCCGTGCAACCCTCGTTGTCGCTACATGCTTTTTCATAAAATTTAACTGCTTTTGCTAGGTCTTTTTCCACACCTTTGCCTTTTTCATAGACGTAGCCAAGGTTGCTGCAAGCCATAGAGAAGTTTTGATCACAAGCTTTTTCATAAAGCATTGCTGCCTTTGCTTCGTCCTTTTTGACATTGCCATCACCTCTGCTGTAAAGCACAGCTAGATTGTAGCAGCCTGATGCCTTTTTCTCTTTATCACAAGCATCTTCATAAATTTGTGCTAGCTTATTGTGATCGTCTTTTGCGCTTAAAGCCTCTTTGATATAGCCAGCATTCAATAGTCCCAAACAAGCAAACAATAAAACCAAACTCTTTTTCATCATATCTCCTAAATCTCTTTTATATCCTTACCTCTATAAGCAAAGGCGATTAGTAAAGCCAAGAGCATTAAAAGCAAATAAAGCAAATTTGAAACGCTAAATCCATCGCCATTTGCGTATGAGTGAAGTCCGCTTAGATAGAAATTTACACCAAAATAGGTAAAAATAACTGAACCAAAAGAGAGCACACTAGCTACCAAAAAGGTAAAAATATTTTTTAATCTTGGGATAAATCTTAAATGAAGCACAATGGCATAAATAATTATCGTAATATATGACCAGCTCTCTTTGCTGTCCCAGCCCCAGTATCTACCCCAGCTCTCATTTGCCCAGACGCCGCCAAGAAAATTTCCAATAGTTAGCAAGCTAAGTCCTATGATGAGGCTTAGCTCATCAGTTGCAGCGAGGTATCTTATCTGTTCACTAAGCTTTTGCTCGTTTTTTTGATTTTTTATAGCCATTAAAAGAAGCCCAAGAAGCCCGAGCACAAAGCTAAAGCCCAAAAAGCCGTAGCTTGCCGTGATGACACTTACATGCACGCTAAGCCAAAATGACTTTAAAACTGGGACTAGATTTGTTATTTGTGGATTTATAAAATTTAGATGAGCGACCAGCAAGCTCACACTTGCAAAAAGTGAAGCAGCTCCAAGAGCAAAGTTTTGATGTTTAAAAAATAAAACTCCAGCTAGTACACTTGCAAGCGAGATATAGACTAAGCTCTCATAAGCATCACTCCAAGGTGCATGCCCTGAGATATAAGCACGAAGAGCTAAATTTAACAAATGCACCGCAAAGCCAAAATAAAATGCAAGGCTTAATGCGCTTTCAAATCTAAATTTCTTTCCAGAAAATAGCCTATAAAAACCAAGAGCGAGCGAAACTAGCCCAAGAATCATGTAAAAATATATAAGAAATTTAAAAATTTCCATTTGATTATAAAGCACCTCAAGCTCCACCTTTGCCTCGCTTGGCACAAGAGAGCCTAGAGTGTTTCTTTGATAACTTGAAATTTTCTCCAAACTCCTATCAGCCTCTTTGCACTCACCACTTTTTACGCAAAGGCTTAAATTTTCTATATAAGCGCCTAAAACGCTTTTAAGCTCGCTTGAAATTTCACTTGAGCCAAAGGATTCATTTACGCCTAGCCACGTTAATTTATCGCCATTTTTAGCTGGTATAAATTTTAAAATTTCTCCCTTTAGTGCAAGGTATAAGATATTTAGCCTCTCGTCAAATTTAATGACATCGTTATCAAATTTATCTCTTTTTGAGGCGGATTTTTCATTTGCAGCTTCTACAAATTTAGCCAGCTTATACTCGCCATTTTCGTTAAAGACATCGTTAAAACTAGCAAATTTTTCATTAACTCCCAAAAGCTCGCCCACACGCTCACTTGTGATCTTTACTAATCTTTTATCCATCCACTCTTTTGGCGAGATGGCAAAAGAGAGCATTAGCTCCTCGCTACTAAGCCCAAAGAGCGTGGTTTTGGTTGAAATTTTACTTATCACAGCTCTTGAGTAAGAGCCAGCTGGAGCGATTCTGCTATCAGCTTGAGTCAAAATTTTGGCAAATTTGCTTGCATGTATCTCTAAATTTTTATTATTTTCATCGGCAAAATTTGGAGTAGCATTTAAAAGCAAAATAGCCAAAAATGCGATTTGGGAACTTTTTATAAAATTTAGTAGCCTAAAAAATCGGCTCTTTTTGCTAAATAAATTTGCCAAAAAGCCAACGCAAAGCAAAAAATATCCGATATAAGTTGGGATTTTGCCAGGATCACGGCTGATCTCAAAAGCACTTCCAAGCTCGTCAGGATCGTATGAAGACTGAAAAATTTTATAGCCATCAATCGTTAGTGGACTATTTAGCGAGATGTCGTACTTACCACCAGCGATACTTACTTTACTTGTATAAGATGATGGACTATTTAGCCCTGCATATCGCTCTAAAATGAACTCATCAAGCTTTAATGAAAATGGTAAATTTAAAGCCTTTGAGCTAAAGTAAAATTTCACCTCTTGCCCACCAAAACTTAGCACACTAGGCTCCAGCTCATATCCAGCTCCGCCTTTTAGCTTAACACTCTTTTTTTCGCCGTTAAAGCTTATTTCTAAACTAAGCGTAGCTGGAGCGTTTTTCTCATCTTTTTTATATCCAAGCAGGTTAATTATAAATTCCTTGCCGTCTATAAATTTTTTAAACTCAAAGTCGTTTTTACCAAATAAGCTTAATTTTAATGGATAACTAAAATTTTCTCCAAGCATTTCGACTCTAAGATAAGGCTTGACGCTTTGCATTAAATTTGAGCTTTGCAAGGTTCTAAGATGCATAACGCCCTCTTCGCCAAAATACCTTGTAAGCGTGGCTCCGATGAAGATAACGATAAAAGCAAGATGTATCAAAAATGCGCCAAATTTTTTATACATCTTGGTTTTTACGATACTAATGGCTAAACAAATAGTGCAAGCAAACATAACACACTCGTACCAAAGCGCTTCATAGACAAGCACTCTGGCCGTTTGTGTGTCATAAAAATTTTCTAAAAAAGTCGCAAGCCCTGCACCAAAAGCAAGAATAAATAATAATATCAAAGACAAGCGGTAGATATTTAAAATTCTCATCGCCCGCCTCTGCCTTAGATGCTATAAGTTTGTCCCGCATAAAGTATAAATACCCTAAGCAGTAAAACACCAATAACAGCCGCTAATGAACTGATATAAAAGCTAAATTTTAGGCTAGCTACTTTTTTGCCAAATGCAAAATTTAAAACAAAAGGCACAATGAAGCCAACTAGCACAACACCAAGCCAAAAGAAATTTGCCCAAACACCGCTATAAAAAGCAACAGCTGCATTTTGCTGATAACTTGAACCAAGCAAAAGCGATACAAAAAGCATTAAAATGAGTAAAATTTCAGCTCCCAAAACGCTAAATTCTACGCTATGAAGCGAATGAAGGTCGCTTGAATGTGGATCTTCTTTAAATAAAGCTGCTGCGACCAAGCTACTGCCACTTATACCAGCACTTAGTCCTGAAGCTATAAATAAAGCTGGAAGCACAGCTGTGTTTAAGAGCGGGAATCTAATCAAAACTGAGATCAAAAATCCAGTATAAGCACAAATTATTACAGCAAAAATAAGACAAATACGACTTAAAAATGGATAAAGCGGTATTAAAATTTTCATTATTAATGCAAAAAGAGTGCTAAAAGATTTTAAACTTTTGGCTAAGAAATTTGAAATCTCATCATTAAATGCATAAATGCACATCAAAAAGCTAAGCGGTATAAATACACAAAGTCCAGCAACACCGATAGACATAACTGATGTGAAATTATAATTAATCAAAATTTTCCAAAACAAAAGTGGCTTTTCAAGATCAGCTATCAAGCAAACCATACCAAGCATGATGCTAACAAATGCTAAAAGCGAAGCAGCCTTGAAAAATGGGCTAAAGCTCTCTTGCTTTTTATAGTGTTTTAAAAGTATAGCAGCGATTAGCGCTCCACCACTCATACCAGCTAGCAAAAGATAAACAGCGATCGGCCAGCCCCACTCTACTCCATGCGAAAATGTTGCAGTGAAATTTAATGCACCATCCATCTTACACCCCCATTTTTACTTTAGGAATATATCTAAGGCTTGGTTTTGTGCCAAGCTCTGCTCTTAGCCTTATGCTATCTTTTACAGCTAGTAGCTTACTGATGTGCGAATCTTCATCGTTAAGATCACCAAAGACGATCGCCTCATATCTACAAGCTTCTACGCAAGCTGGCTCTTTTTCGTCCTTTAAATTTGTATCTACGCAAAAGTTACAGCTTTGAGCTGAATGCGTAACCTTATCGATATATCTCACATCATATGGACAGGCTACGATGCAGTATTTACAGGCGATGCAGTCATCTATATTTGTAGTTTGTATGCCAGTTTTTTCGTCTTTATGACAAGCCTTGGTTGGACAAACAGCTACACAAGGCGCATCGACACACTGCTGACAAGATACTCTTACAAATCTTTTATCTAGTAAATTTTTAGGATTAGTCTTATCTTCTATAAAAAGTCTCATCTGTCCTTTTGGGACTAAATTTACCTTTCTGCAAGCTATCTCGCAGTCTGTACAGCCAACACATTTATTTTGGTCAAATATCATACCAAAGTGTGGTTTTTTTACACTTTCTTCACTCTTAAAAGCAAAACCACTACTTGCCGCACCAGCACCAGCAGCCACAACTACCATGCTTTTTAAAAAGGCTCTTCTATTTTTTTGATTTTGCATTTTTAACTCCATTTTATATCTTAATGAGGCTTTTTAATGCCCTCATTTAGTTCTTTTTCGTGAATTTTCTTTGCAGCCTCGGCTAATTCACCTGGCTTTAAGACCTTAACAAGCTCTATCTCAAAAACAATAGTCTCGCCTCCAGGTATACCCTCCATGCCGCTATCGCCATACGCAAGTTCTGGCGGGATAACAAATTTAAACTTATCGCCCTCTTTCATGAGCATTAAGCCCTCTTCAAGACCTGGGATCAAATTTAGCATAGAAAGATGAGCTGGAGCCTCTTTTGTCTCATCAAAGACCTTACCATCGATAAAGCTAGCTTTGTAGTTTGCTATGATGATACTCTCTTGTTTTGGAGTCGCTCCTTTTTTGCTTGATTTTAAAATTTCATATTGCAATTTTGATTTTGTCGTTTTTACATTTTTATTTTTTGCATTTTTATCCATAAAAGCCTTGCCTTGCTTTAAATTCTCTTTAAGTATGGCGGCTTCTTTTTCTTTTACTATCTTGTCTAAATTTTCAGCTCTTTTGTTTAGTAGCTTTGCTATCTCATCATCGCTTAGTTTTAGCTCTCCTTTTAGTGCATCACTAAAACCTTTGATAACGGCCTCAGCATCGTAGCTAATGCCTATTTGTTTTTGTTCAAGTAACCCTTTTAAAACATATCCACCACTTGTTGCTCCCATAGCATAAGACTCATTTGAATCTACATTT
Source organism: Campylobacter concisus (assembly GCF_015679985.1). Lineage (NCBI taxonomy): Bacteria > Pseudomonadati > Campylobacterota > Epsilonproteobacteria > Campylobacterales > Campylobacteraceae > Campylobacter > Campylobacter concisus. The sequence continues at coordinate 1,787,372 of NZ_CP049239.1, forward strand.
GCAAGCAAACCATAAGCACTTAAGCTAAGAAGTAGCGTAAATTTTAAAACCTTATTTTTCATATCAAACCCTTAAGATTAAAGGGGCTAAAACTAGCCCCTAAATGCTATAAATTTTTATTCAAAATTCTTTGAGCTTCTTTTATATACTCTTTTGATGCATCGAGTTTTTGTTTAGTAAATTTAAATCCGTGCATACCCCACGAACCATCTTTTTCAACCATATCGATGATCTCTTGAGCATTTTGGATAAGCTCATAAACTCTTACTTTATCACTTGCATCAAGTTTTTTAGTCTCAAGTAGTGAGTAAAGTCCTTCAATACCAATCTTAACTTCAGAGAATTCATTCTTAACTGGAGTTTGCCATCCCATAACTTCATCATAAACTTGTTTTTGGTTTTTGAAGTGAAGTGTTGGTTTTAGCTCAGATAATACTGGGCTATGGCAGCCTTTGGTATCTTTCATATCTTTATCAGCCCAAGATGTTCTAGCGCAAGCCCACATCAAGTCAACGTAGTTATGGCCATTTTTATCTCTCTCAAAGTGCCAATCTTTAGCATCTCTTGGACCTTTAGCAGCATCGCCTGGTACTAGAGATTTCTCTTTTGGATCAACCATGATCTTCCAGATGTGAGAGCGTCTTTGAGTATCAAAGCCAGCGTTGTCTTGGAACTGAACAGCGTAGAAATTCTCACAACTCATCATAAATGGCATGTGGCAAGATGCACAAGTGTTATCTTTGTGAGTATCTGCTTTAGATGCGATATATGCTTGAGTTTCGTGGCAATCTTTACACTCTTTTCTAATTTTTGGTTTAGTATAGAATGAGCTTAGATAGCCTTGTTCTGAGTTATAGTTCATACCTGTTACGCTCTTATCGCCTACAACTGGACCTGTGTTATCATGTGGATCGTGGCAAGTAACACATCTCATACCTTTGTCATAGTGAGCTGTAAAGTATGATTGTGAACCTTCAGAACCACATCCTGGTCCCATTGATTTAAATTTAGAGCTAAGTGATAGATCAAGCTTACCGTTATTAAGAGGATTAGCACGAGCTAGATCTGGGCTAAAGTTAAATCTTTGGTGGCAGCGTTCGCAGTTTGATGTTCTAAAATTCGTAGCGCCGTCAAGGTGACCACCGGCTCCGTGGCACTCCTCACAGCTTACGCCTTTTGAGATAGTGTGTTTTTGAAGCTCTTTGGCATTACCAAGTGCTGCGTAAAATTCTGCTTTTGATTTGAAATCGAATTTAACTGGGTGACAAACTTCACAATATGATGAGTTTGCTTGGAAAAACATCGACTTTTTATGTTTTGCGGCGTATGAAGCTAGACCTCTAACATATCCGCCATTGTCGCCATACTCTTCAAGAGTGCCAGGAAATTCTGGAACAAGCTCTTTTATCTTTTTAACAGTAGCGTCGTCTAAATTTAACGCCCATGTTCTTTGCCATTGGTTACCACCAGCTACGATCTGACCTGTGCCATCTCTTAGCAAGCCGCCCTCAACGTAGTAAGTACCACGAAGTAGCCATGCATCTACGTAGCCCATTTTGGTTCTTAAGTGACCAACGGTTGCGTAGATGACATCTGGAGTGATACCTTTTGGAAGGATAGAAGCGGTATCTTTGTCAAATACTGGCTCAGTTAGGTTGTTATTAACCTCTGGGTGCTCACCAGGAAAACGCATAGTAGTTGCGTGGCGAGATCTGCTCCACACTTCATACTGAGCTGGGTGACACTCACCGCACTTTTCTGGTCCTACAAATTTATTAGGAAACTGAAGCGATGAAGTGGCTGGAATTCTATACATCATAGAGCTATAACCCTTACCGCCATCTCTTTTACTAAGCTTTGACATATCAAAGCCATGTCCCTCGGCAAGCCACTCTAAGCCACGGTCGTGAACGACCATTTTACCGACGGTTTTACCACCATATTTTGTAAAAATAGGGTGGTTTTTAAATAACCAGTTATACATCTCTTGCTCTTCTACAACGTAGTCTTGCAAGGAGATAACACCTCTACTTTGCAGTGTGCCTTTAGGATTTGCGATAACATCACGTGCTTTATCGGACATCTGCATATTATGCTCTTCGCAACAGGCTTGTGAAGCGAAGATGCTAACACCCATGAGCAAACCAGCTAAGGCTTTTTGTAGATTTCTCATGTGCCCTCCTTTAAATTTTTTATCCTAAAATCAAAATGATTTCATACTGATAATACTAACACCAAAAAAGGGTAGAAAAGGGGGAATTTTAATAAATTATAAATTTTCGAAACTAATTGTAAATGTAATACTATTTTCATCTACGTTTCTAGCAAAGATTAGGGCGTTATTTTTGCTAGCGATTAGTCGGCTCATATATAGGCCAAGCCCGCTACCAGACTCTTTTGTGCTAAAGTGTGGCTCAAAGATAACCTTTAAAAACGAAGCTTTTATCGCTCCTGCATTATTTTGCACGCATAAATTTTTACGATTATCTTTTACAAAAGTATAAATTTTTATTACTCTTGGCTTTACATAGCTTTGTTTAAATGCATCTTTTGCGTTATTTATAATATTTATTAAAATTTGAATTATTTCATTAAAATTTGCAAAAATCGTAAAATTTTCTCTTATATCGATCTCTACTTCGATTTGATATTTCTTAAGTGAGGCGTTTAGAATTTTTATAGTCTGATTTACTACTTCCTCTACGCTAAACTCCCTTTTTAAAGTATTTGGCTTAAAAAAGTTTTTAAAATCATCAACCGTTTCAGACATAAAATTTATCTGCTTGCTAGTCTCTTCTATAAACTCATAAATTTTTGCTTCATCAAGCTTTTTTCGCTCCTGATAGAGTTCTAAATTTATTAAAGCTGAGCTGATTTGAGCTAAAGGCTGCTTCCACTGATGTGAGATATTGCCTATCATCTCGCCCATTGAGGCTAGGCGGCTTTGATGTATCATTAGCTGCTCGGTCTGTCTTTTGCTCTCTTCTCCGCGCCTATGCATCTTATAAACAATTAGCAAAAATATCCCAAATATAAAGGCTATCGCGCTCATTATGATGACAACCTCTTTTAAATGGTAAGAAAAAATGGCACGTAGTGGGATTTTAAAAGATAGCATTGCCATCATCTCACTTGCTTCAGAAATTTTTCCATTTGAAATTTCATAACGATCCAACATCTGTTTTGGAGCACTTTCGCTATTGTGACAGGCTAAGCAAGATGTATTTTGACTTCTTATAGGAAGCCCTACAAAAAATTGTGAGCCATTTTCATCTTTTATAATCTTTGAAAATTTACTAAATTTATTCTCTTTAAAGCCTCTTAATACCTGCGCTTCAAATTCATTTGGCTCATGAGCTTTATTTAAAGGCGCCATGGCGACTAGTTTGTAGTCAAAGTCAAGATTGTATTTTTTCTTTTGGATATTATAAATTTCACGGCTTATATATGAAGATGAAAGCAATCTCTCGTCAAAAAAATCCTCTTTTATAATGCCATCATGTTTTAGCTGCTCTATTAGCGGACGCTGAACGCCTGCAATGTACTCTCTTACAGAATTTATACTCTCAAGCACATAATACGCCTCTTTTTTGGCATCTTTCATTGCAAGATTATTATAAAAATTTAAAACAAGTGCGGATATTAAGAGATAAACAAAGATAAAAACACTTACGATTAGCTGAAATTTATATTTCACAAAGATAACCTACACCGTATAAATTTTTAATCACATCTTTGCCAAGCTTCCTTCTAAGCTCTTTTACGATCGTCTTTATCGCCTCTTTGCTTGGCTGCTCATACTCCCAAATATAATCAAAAATTTGTTCATAAGTTATAGTTTGATTTTTGTTGTTTAAAAAATACTCTAAAAGCCTACTTTCACTCTTACTTAGATGAGAAATTTCACCATTTATATAAAGTACTTTTTTGCCAAAATCGTATTCTAATTCATCATTTAGCCTAAGAGTAGGTTTGCGTCCAACAAGCTCTAAAGCAACGTCTTCTAGGGCCTTTATAAATGATTTTTTATCATATGGCTTTGCAAGATATCTTGTGATCTTTAGCTCAACCGCTCTCCACAAATACTCTTGCTCGACATGGCTTGATAAGATCACGATAGGAATTTTTTGATTTATGGTTCTTACTTTTTTAGCGATCTCTAGGCCATCGATGTTTGGCACGCTTATATCAAGCACCAAAACATCATAAGCATCGCTCATCGCTAGCTCAAGTGCATCATAGCCATCTGTTACACCATTTACTTCGGCAAAAAATAGTTCCAAAGAAGCACAAATATTTTTTAAAATCGCCTCTTCATCTTCAAGGCAAAGGACCTTTTTATTTGATAAAACGTCTAAAATATCATATTCTTGCATAGCTTCATCTCGCTTTTTGAGCAGATATTATCACTTGGTAGCTTAAAAAATAAGATTATCTAAAAAATAATTCATACCAATATAAAAAACAGATTACTTTTAAAAATTAAACTATAAATTTTTGTTGAAGTGATTTGAAGTCTTGATTAAAATTTTTCTATGAGTACTATTTTGGATTTTTCTAAAAATTTTAGCTATCAATCAATTTAAAAAAGAAAGATAGCTATATTTATAGTATAAATTTTAGTTGCCTCTGCTTCCAGGTTTGATCGCTTTGCTTCCATTTTTACAAAGTGGGCAATGCTCAGGCTCATAAATTTCAAACTCAAAATTTCCTAAAGCAAAAAATGGCTTATCGCTTGGCAGTTTTGCATTTGGCTTGGCCTTATTGTCTAAATTTGTAACCTTACAAAAGCCACGATTCGCAAGTGCTGCAAAGCCAACTACCTCACCACCAAGGCTCTCTATCACGTGCGCTGCTTCAAGTGCCGAGCCGCCAGTCGTGATGATGTCCTCACAAACGATAAATTTCTCACCCTTTTTTACCTCAAAACCGCGCCTAAGACTCATTGCCTTTTCAACTCGCTCTGTAAATATAAATCGCTTCTTTGCTGCGCGAGCTAGCTCATAGCCAGCTAAAATTCCTCCAAGTGCAGGCGAGCAAACGCTATCAAATTTAATACCAAATTTCTCTATCACACGGGCAAGCTCGTCAGCTAGCTTTCCAGCCAAAGCTGGGTCTTCAAGCACCTTTGCGCTTTGGAGATAAAACTGCGAGTGATTACCGCTGCTTAGTAAAAAATGTCCCTCTAAATATGCCCCAGCCTCTTTATAAATTTTCTCTAAATCCATCGTTTTTTCCTTTTAAAATTTACTCAAAATCTTAACACAAGCCCACTTAAGCCACTCTTTTTAAAATTTAATAAGCCACACATTTGTATAATCTCTCAACACTCACAAAAAGGACGCTCATGCTTATATTTAACCCTGTTGTTTTTAGCATTTTGGTAATGACGATACTTTGTCTATTGCGTTTTAACATTTTGCTTTCTATACTTATCTCTGCTCTTGTTGCGGGAGTAATGTATAAGCATGGATTTAGTGGATTTGAAAGTGGCATTGCAGGTGGGATCGATAGCCTCTTTACAGCCCTAAAAGAGACTACACAAAGCCTCATAAGCGGTATGCAAGGCAATCTTGAAACATCGCTTAGTTATATTTTGCTTGGTGCTTTAGCAGCCGCCATCGCAAATACAAATTTAACTGCTATCTTGATAAATGCTTTGAGTAAATTCCTTAGCTCAAATAAAGTGATTTTTATACTAACTATCGCATTTATAGCGTGTTTATCTCAAAATTTAATCCCTGTTCACATAGCTTTTATACCTATTTTGATCCCGCCGCTTCTTGCTATTATGAACAAAATGGGAATAGATAGACGTGCCGTGGCTTGTGCTTTGACATTTGGTCTTCAAGCGCCTTATGTAAGCCTTAGCGTTGGCTTTGGTCTGCTTTTTCACAATATCTTAAAAAAAGAGCTAGCAAATAACGGCATAACCACATCTATTTCTGATATCTCTTCTGTTATGTGGATAGGTGGTGCTTCGATGCTTATTGGACTTATCCTTGCCATACTTTTTTATGGTAAAAAAAGAGCTTATAAAACTTCAAAATTTGAAAAAGAAGAGCTTGATGAGATCGAGCGTGCAAAAAGCCTTGAGATGACTAAAAAAGAGTGGGCGGTTTTAGCTGGTGCAGTTGTGGCTTTTGGTGTGCAAATTTATACTGAGCTACTACCTCTTGGTGCATTACTTGGACTTTTGGTTATGGTCGTTTTTGGCGGTATCGAGTATAAAAAAGTAGATAAGATCATGGATAACGGCCTTGCTATGATGGGATTTATCGCATTTATCATGCTAGTTGCTGCAGGTTATGGCACTATCTTAAGAGAGAGTGGCGGCATAGACGAGCTTGTAAAATACGCTAGCTTGGTATCTGGCGGCAAGATAGGCGGAGCATTTTTGATGCTTCTTATCGGACTTCTCGTTACGATGGGTATAGGCACTAGCTTTGGTACGATCCCTATCTTAGCTTCTATCTATGTGCCACTATGCGTTAGTCTTGGTTTTGGCGTACCAGCCATCATCTTGTTAGTTGGTATAGCAGCAGCTCTAGGAGATGCTGGAAGTCCTGCAAGCGATAGCACACTTGGGCCAACAAGCGGTCTAAATGCTGATGGTGAACACAACCACATATATGATACTTGTGTGCCTACATTTGTATTTTTCAATATCCCACTTATCATCGGTGGCATAGTTGGAGCTATGATACTTGGATAAAATTTGGCGTTAATTACGCCAAATTTCTTTTTATTTCTTCTACTTTTTATCAATATAAATTTTTGGAACATCTTTTGCTTTTGAAAAATATAAAAATTTAAAATGCAAAAAGGATAAGTCAATGATGAGATCACTTTGGTCTGGTGTTTCAGGCCTACAAGCCCACCAGATAGCCATGGACGTAGAAGGCAACAATATCGCAAACGTTAATACCTATGGTTATAAATACAACCGTGCAAATTTTGCTGATATACTAAGCCAAACTCCAAGAGTCGCTACTGCTCCACAAGGTCAGCTAGGCGGTCAAAATGCTATGCAAATAGGTCTAGGAACGACTATAAACTCAACTACAAGAATTTTCTCACAAGGCACACTAACATCTACTGATAAGCAAACAGACCTTGCACTTCAAGGAAATGGTTTCTTTGTCGTATCTCCAGATGGTGGAACTACAAGATACTATACAAGAAATGGTGACTTTGTCCGTGATAAAGCTGGAAATTTTGTAAACAATAGTGGCTATATCGTTCAAGGCTGGACAAGAGATGAAGAGACTGGCACTATCGACTCAACAGGTCCTATAAAAAATATCGTGATCAAAGAGGGTCTTACCACTCCAGCAAGAGCGACAACAGAAGTAAAGATAAAAGGCAACCTTGACTCAGGTAATACCATAGGACAAAGAAGCACGCCTATTTATTCACTAGACTCTGTTGCTGGTGGACGTGACTATAACAATGATGGAATTTTAAATGCAAACGAAGTCCATAACGAGAATGATGTAAATAATGATCAGTTTTATACGAACTCAAGAAAAGAACAAAGCTTAACAGAGCGTGGCGTCGATCTTGGTGTTACATTTGATGAGCTTGGAAATGGCCTTGCTTTAAGAGATGGACAAGGTATCTGGGTGAGCTACGCAAATGCTAAAACTGAAAAATTTACAGTAGGAAGTGGATTGCCACAAAGCATCGGACAGATAAACCCAGCAGCAACACTTGATATCACGATCAATGGCACAAACATCAAATCTCAAGCTAACACAATAACAAGTATAAGTGATGTTGCAGCTGCTATCAACGCCCAGTATAATAAAACTGGCGTTAGAGCTGAAATTTCAGAAGGTAATAAACTAACACTTATAAATAGAAATAACTCAGGCACTACTGAAGAGACAAAAAATATCCATTTAAAAGTAAATGGCGGAAATACAGTTACTGGTTTAGCTGATAAAGATATCATAACAGCTTATCAATATGTCTATACAAGCTCACAAACAACAGCTGTTCATCCAAATAACGATAAAATCGCAAGACAAGTAACAACAACAGAAGATCTTCGCGCTGCTATGCAAGAAGATGCTAGAAACCACGTTGACTATAACGGCGACGGCCAAATAAGAGCAAACTCAGATGCACTTGATGCGGCAAAACTAGCAACCGCAGCACATAGAATAGCACCTGGAACTGGTGGAGCAGCCATAACTAACACTGCATATCAAACAGCTTATAATACAGCATATGCCGCTGCAGCTGGTACTCCGGATCAAAAGCACGCAGCTGGTATCGCGGCACTTCAAGCACTTGCAGGTGATGATACAAACGATGGTGTAAAGATCACTGTAAATAAACTAGGTCAATTTCAACTAGAAAACCCATCAAATGAAGTAGCAGATCATGCACTTTACATGACAACAACTGGTCTTACAAAGCCAGCTCAAGGTACAAATAATTCAGCTGTAAATGAAAACGTTAGACTTACAACTATTATGAAAGCACTTGATGGCGCACTAAGCCCAGGCCAAGCTCTAAGAGCAAGTGGAAAGATGATGATGTCAAGCCACGGCTCAACGGCAGAAATTTTTGACTCACTTGGCTCAAAACACACAGTTAGTATCAAATGGACAAAGACAGGCACCACAACAGATGGTGGAACTGAGTGGAGTATGGTCATACAAGTACCAGAGCCAGCTAAGATAAACTATACAGGTGAAGGCCCAGATAACGTTATAACTGGAACAGCTAGATTTAACGCAAATGGCTCACTCGCAAGTTTCCACCCAGCAACGATAACATTTTCAGCTAACAACGGCTCACAAAGTGGTCAAAACATTAGCTTAAATTTTGGTCTGGGAACTGATTTTAACGGCTTAACAAGCTTTGATAAAGACTCATCAACTGAGTCAATCTCACAAGATGGCTACACAGGTGGCACTCTAAATGGCATAAAAATAGATGAGACCGGAACGATAATAGGCTCATTTTCAAATGGTCAAAGCTTTGGCCTGGCTAAAGTAGCACTTGCTACCTTTACAAATAATGAAGGTCTTCAAAGTGAGGGCGGAAATGTCTTTTCACAAACCGCAAACTCAGGTGAAGCAGTTATCGGTGCAGCTGGCACAGGCGATAAAGGAACGATCGCGGCTTCAAAACTTGAAGCTAGTAACGTCGATCTAAGCCGTGCGCTAACAGATCTTATCGTTATTCAAAGAGGTTTCCAAGCAAACTCAAAAACGATCACAACAAGTGATGAGATGCTAAATACACTTCTTCAATTAAAACAATAATAACTAATACTTTTACAAAAGGGAGCGTTTGTCTCCCTTTAAAATTTATGCTTTAAATTTACAAATAAAATCAGCCTTCTTTTTGTAAAATGCTAAAAAATTTTACAAAAGAGAAAAAATGCAAGTAACACTACTAAATCATACTCCACTAAATATCTGCTCTCACGCTATCCGCACATGCTGGCAAAGCTTTGAAAAAGGTGACAACGGCGGTGAAAAAGATGTTGAGCTAATAGATAGAGTAGGTAATAAATTTAAACACGCCTCGACCTTAGAGCACCTATACTACAACTTCTACATCCAAGGTATCTCTCGTGCGCTACTTCAAGAGCTAGCTCGTCACCGCTTAGCGAGCTTAAGCGTCAAATCAACTCGCTACACATTAAAAGAGCTTAAAAAAGAGGAAAAATTTGAATTAGGGCAGTTTGAGCGTGCGGCTAAATTTATTGTACTAACAAATGATGAGTTAGTCGATAACACAAGCATAAAAGCACTTGAAAATTTGCGTGAAATTTTAGCCTCAACTACAAAAAGCCTTGACATCGTCAAATACTGCTTGCCAGAGTGCTATAAAACTGAGCTTACATGGAGCATAAATGCTAGAAGCTTGCAAAATTTCATCTCACTAAGAAGCTCAAAATCAGCCCTTTGGGAGATAAGAAATTTAGCAAATGCTATCTACGATGCCTTGCCTGAAGAGCATAAATTTATCTTTGAAAAGTGCTTGCCAGAGGATGAGCAAAACTAACATTTATGTTAGTGTAGTTTATGGTTTAGAAGTGATGAAACGAGCACTAAATTTACTTTTGTAAAACATAAAGAAGCTCGTCTACGTGGATGTTTCTAGCTTTTAAATTTCTACTACCACGGTAGGCGTTATACTTTTGGCGCAATAGTTGAACCTTGCCAATTTTATTTAGGTTTTGATCAAATTCATCTTGATTGATAAAGCCCTCTGAGTTAAACGAGATAAGCACAAATTTCGCTTTTAAATTTGCTATCAACTCGAAAAATGCCTCGCTTGCTGATGATTTTTTATTAAAGACTGATCTGTTCCAGTCCTTTGCGATGCCTGAAACTTTTGAAATTTTACTTGGTTCCTCGTAGCTTGCGATGAGATTTAGCATGAAGTAGTTTGAGCCGTATGGATGCTGATTATAAGGCGGATCAAGATAGACTAGATCAAGCCCATCAAGCTCTTTTGCTAGTAAATTTGCGTCCTTTTGATAGACCTCAAATGGCACGCTAAAATTTGAAAAAATTGGCTTAGTCAAATTTATATCAGAAGTGATCCTTGAAATGGCGTTTTGCCCCCTGCCACCAAACTGGCCAATGCCCTCTTTATTTTTATGAAAACCTTTAAAAATTCCACTTGTATTTGCATGCACACTTGCATTATAAAGTAGTGGAGCTATGAAAAATTTTCTCATCTCCTCTGGCAACATCTCATCTATGAGCCTTCTAGCAGTGTCAATGAATTTGGCATTTTTTCTCGTGTAAAAGACCCGCTCACCAAAAGCGATATTTTCATCATCTTTTGGAGCGTAAAGTTTTGTTATAAAGCCTTCAGAAAGGTTATTTTCTATCTCTTTTTCAAGCTTTTTTTGCCAAAAATTTATCTCATCTCTTAGCTCATTTGTGGCGTTTTGCAGGTAGCATGAGTTTGTGATGAAGCTATAAAACTCCAAGTCGTTTGTAACTAGAAATTCGCTATTTTGTTTTAAAAACCTAGCTACCACGCCGCTTCCACTAAAGAGGTCGCAGCAGCTAAGCTTCTCTTTTTTAAGCTCGTCTTTTGCGTATTTTACGCCTAGATCTATAAAGCCTAAAAGCGAGCGTTTGTTACCAAGATAGGTTAAAATTTGCTCTTTTAGATAGGCTTGATTTTCTAGCTTAGTCGTCTTCAAATTAGTGCTTTTTTAGTCCCATACCATCAACGTCAAGCTTGATCTCATCGTTGTTTATGATGACTAAGCCAAGATCAAGAATTTTCTTTGCTATGGCGTGTGCTTCATCAAGTGAGTGCATCTTATAAGTGCCACATTGAAATTTATTTAACTCTGGAATTTTATCTTGGTCTTTGACTTCTAAGATGTCTTTCATAGAGGCAAGCCATGCTTTTTTTACAGCTTCTTCGCTAGGTGTGCCGATCAAACTCATATAAAAGCCAGTCCTACAGCCCATCGGTGAGATGTCTATGATCTCCACGCTATTGCCATTTAGGTGATTTCTCATAAAGCCAGCAAACAAATGCTCTAATGTATGAGTACCTTTCTCCGGCAAAATTTCTTCATTTGGCTTGCAAAATCTTAAGTCAAAAACACTGATATCATCGCCCTTTGGCGTTTTCATACTTTTTGCTAGTCTTACTCCTGGGGCTTGCATTTTTACGTGATCTACACAAAAACTATCAAGTAATGGCATATTTTCTCCTTTAAATTTTTGGTAATTCTAGCGTAAAAAATGTTTAAAATTTAAAGGCTCATGCAAAATTTCAGATAAACCTTGTAATATCTGAATGTTTGTGGGTATTAAAATAATAAAAATTTTACTTACTATTATAAATTTCTCATATATTCTGTGCTATAAATACCTTGAATACGTCTTTCCATGTCACTATACCAACTTTTTGGAAGAGTAGTAAGAGAGTTAAATTTCTCTAGTAAATTTAAATTTTTACTTGGAGCGCAAAAAAGTCTATTTACTTCTAAAATGCTCATATGAACTGGATCTTTTTCTATAACTTCTATCACATCGCCCACTTTGCACGATCCTGGTGTTATGACACGGTAATACCAGCCAGTAAGGCCAGTTTCAAAGATGTGAGTAGCCATATTTTCATTGCCCCATCTTTTTGAGAGCTTAAAGCATGGTTTTCTAGGCTGCGAGACTTGAAGCACAAGCGAGCCAATCTTATGGATATCACCCACATAAACGCAGCTCTCATCAAGCCCATCAACACATAAATTCTCCCCCATAGCTCCATAAGCCATATTTTTTAATCCTAAAAAACTCTCCCAATCGGCGTAATTTGCAAATGAATTTGCAAAAACTGCCTTTTCAGGGCCGCCATGGTGCTTTGTATCAGCGACACTATCACCCACAAAGCCAAGTTCATTTGCGAAAATTTCGCCATTTTGAGCTACTTTAAATATAGCTGAACTCCATGGTGTATTTAGCTTATTAGTAGCACTTTGCGAGCCATAGTTTTTCACCTCGCCAATTAATAATGCTTTTAATGTTGCCATCTTTTCCCTATCAAAATTTAGCTTATTCTTAAATTATTTGCGTGAGTTAGTGCGATCGCGATCGCATCGGTGATATCAAGCGGTTTTATCTCTTTATTTATTCCTAAAATTTTCTTCACCATAAATGCCACTTGCTCTTTATCAGCTTTAGCCTTGCCAGTGACCGTCTTTTTCACCTGAAGCGGTGTATACTCGGCAAAATCACCATGAAGCTGTAAAATTTTAAGGCTAAGTGCCCCTCGAAACTGAGCAAGCTTTAAAACCGTTTTTGGATTGTAGGCAAAAAATATATCTTCGATCGCGACCTCGTCAAATTTATGGTTTTCAAAGATGAGATCAAGCCCCTCGCAAAGTTCGGTAATCTGATACTGAAGTGTATTTGGTTTTATTTTTATGAGTCCTGCTTCAAGAAGAGTAGTTTTAAATTTATTTTTTTCAAGTATCGCGTAACCGCAATTCTTCGTACCTGGATCGATTCCTAAAATTTTCATCACTATCTTTTCAATACTTTTTCACGACTTTTTCACGATGTGAAAAAGTTTGTCAGAGTTTAACAAAGGTTTTATTAAAATTAAGATAGTATCACTATAAAAATTCTCGAAATTTAAGGCATAAAAAT